>JAJYSI010000196.1 GCA_021793635.1 Bacteroidota bacterium | reverse complement strand
CGATCTACGGCAATCCAGCATTGGCCTGGATAAGTATTGGAATCTTTTTATCGACTATACGAATTTTTTTGGCAATGCGAACCATGTTTTCGATGCCATTACCACAATTTGTACCGATGATATCAGCACCAGCTTCTATAAGAGACTCAGTAGCAGCCTCGGGAGTAGTTCCCATCATTGTGTGAAAGCCTATATCATTGTTTCCATCAAATGTCATTGTGCATATAACTTCACACTTAGTATTTTCTTTAGCCGCCTTTATCCCACACTTCGCTTCTTCCAAGTCGAACATTGTTTCTATAAGAATCGCATCTGCGCCACCCGACTCAAGAGCTTCTATTTGTTCTTTGAAACAGTTATATAATTCTTCTAATGTTATTTCCCCGGTCATTAGAATTTTCCCGGTTGGTCCTACAGACCCAAGGACATAAATTTTATTCCCCGCAGCTTCTCGAGAAATTTCCGCTGCTGCTTTATTCAGCTCTGTAACTTTTTGGCCCAATCCGAAATATTCCAGCTTGAATTTGTTTCCGCCAAAACTATTAGTCTCAATCATATCTGCACCCGCACTAACATAACTTTTCGCTATATCCAATACCTCGGCACGATGGTCGATATTCCATTTCTCCGGGCATTCTCCCATTTTCAATCCCTTCGAGTGTAGCATCGTTCCCCATGCACCATCCGAGATCAGTATTTCACCGGAAAGAATTCTTTCTTTGATTTTTTTCATTTCAATTTCACATGTTAATTTAATATAAGGAATCTGTTAACAGAATGCTTTCAGTAATTACCATATTTAATTGCAGCCTTAATCATTTCTTTTACCGTCTTGGTTGATACATCTGCTTGGAGAATATGAGCTGGGGCTAATAAGTACCCCCTATCTTTTCCAAGAATTTGCATCCTTTGTCTTATTTCTTCGCATATTTTTCCGACGTCGCCGCTTGGTAATAAACTTTGCTGGTCAATCCCGCCAAAGAAACAAATCCTATCACCATATTTATTTTTAAGTTCTTGAGGGTCCGAACCTGCAACATTCGGCTGTATGGGATTATAAACATCTACACCGATTTCTATAAAGTCATCAATCAATGGAGCAACTGCACCGTCCGAGTGCAGTATAATAATAATATTGGGATTTTCTTGTTTTAATTTTTCTATTATTCTTTTGTGTCGTGGTTTGAATAAATTCCTCCATATCTCCGGTGAGATAAGTGTTGATGTCTGACTACCGAGATCTTCTCCCAACCAAATAGCGTCAACGCCAGCTTTTACCAATTGTAATGCTATGGCAGTACTCCACTCCTCAACTTTATCATTTAATTTTTCTATCCAGGGTTCTTCGCACATCATGCCTAAAAGATATTTTTCCAAACCGGTGAGATGCCAGGCCAATTCAAATATTGTTATTTCCACATCGCCGATAACAAAATAATCTTTCCCGTATTTTTCTATATCTCTTTTTGCTTTTTCAAATCGTCCGGCGGCATAAGGATTTGGAAAGCAAAAATTTTCTATATCCTCAACTGTCTCAACATTATTAATGGGACATTTGACTACTTCAACATATAGGGGGGTAGGTTTCATATACATGCCAAATTCATTTTGAGTGATATCATCTTTGATAATTCCAGGGACGTAATCTATTGCTACTGTCCCGCCTACCACAACAACATCACTTCCTAATTTCGTGCGAATTTCATTTGCGGATATTCTATAAGTAAGATCCTCGTAATATGAAACAGCATAATCAGGTTTAATACCAATTTCTCTAGCAAACTCATCAGTTAATTGTCTGCATAAATCAAATTGGATTGGAATCCTATCTGGATAACCCTCTTTTTTCTTTAAAGCCCTAAGAACTCTTTCCTTTGAATTCATAGCTTGTTCCTTATATATTCAATTTTAAATTAATATTTGACTTACAATTATTGATAATTTTATCCTATATATTTTGTAAATCAATATTTTTTCACAATAGCTGATTAGTCTTTTATGGATAAATTACAATTATTGATATTTCAAATTTTTATACAAACAGTTCGAAGCATCGCATATATTACATGTATAACCGTTAAATTTTACTGATTCTCCTATCCCGATAATCCCACTAACAGATTTTGTCGGCTGCATCAGGCATGAATCCGTTAACTCAATGCCGCAAAAATGTTCGGGCATTAAACTAAAAAGTTTTTTCTGTTCGGCTACTTCCCAACCACAATAGCCCGGACTAAAACGGTTTGTTATTTTTAAACCTAATGCTGCCATCTCTTTTTGGAGAGAATCTTGAATAATATCCATAGCACTTTCAACCACTATCGAACCAAATAAGTCATACACATAACCTTTAAGCAAATCTCCATCTTTCATGATCTCTTTTGATATATCTGTTATTTTTTTGCCTGCCGTACAAGCAAAAATTGCTATGCTATTTGATTTTTTTATTTGCTGAAAAATCACCTTGTGAATATCAAATGCAACATTATCAAGAAGAATATTGAAATTACTTTTATCTAAGTTGATAGATTCAGTTATTCTATATCCTCCTTCAATATCAAATAGCTCATTGCCATTTCCCAATACTTCGTCAATTTCATCATTTAACATCGGAGGTAGTGATTCTTTAGAATAGCCCATTGTCTTTACCAAAGAATTTCTTTTAATATCCAATTCGTTGTACTTAAATGAAAATTTCTTGATGTTCATAATCTATCCTATAGGTGGATTATGCCGCAACCTTCTTGAGGAATTCAACAGCACCTTGTGGGTCTGGAGAATAAAAACTTGCACCTATTTTATTACAAAAATCTTGAGATAATGGAGCACCCCCAACCAAAATTACTTTATCAGCATATTTACTCTTTATTTCTTTTACTACTACTTCCATATTCGCCATCGTTGTTGTCAAAAGAGCCGATACTCCTACAACACAATCAGGATATTTATCTATTGCCTCCATAAACTTTTCGGGCTTTACATCAACTCCAAGATCAATTACTTCCCATCCGGCACCTTCTATTGTCATTGAAACAATATTTTTCCCGATATCGTGCAAGTCACCCATTACAGTCCCGATCACAAATACACCGTTCCGTTTTATTTCTCCAGTAGCAAAGAATGGTTTGAGGTGTTGCATAGCAGCAGTCATTGCCTTGGCTGAGATTAACATTTCAGGAACAAATGCCTTGCCTTGAGAAAATTTCTCACCGATTCTCGACATACCCGGTATCAATGCTTGATTGAGTATTACTTGAGGGTTTATGCCTTCATCCAAAGCCAATTTACAGAGTTCGTCGGCTCCGTCTTGACCACTGAGAGAAGGTGGGAATGGAGATACCTTATTAATCTTTCCTAATTCTACGCAATTCATTAATCTTTCTAATGTGTCACCCATAAAATTATCTTCCTATTGTTTTAATTTGATTTGAATGTTTAAATTATAATTCGTATTCAGACGGAATAAATTTCGAGGTTCCTATCTGTGCGATTGCCTCTTCAACAAAATGACTTTCATCTGTTGGTATTGATATATTTTCGAAATCTACTAATTATTGCATCATATCGTTAAATTATTGTAATGCTATGTTCGGCAATTTACCTTCTATAAGCCCGATATCAATGTAAACTGGTTCATTATTTTTTATTATAAAGACGGAAAGTAAATTTTCACCTTTATGTATATAAGCTTTTCTAACAGGTATAATTTTATAATTTGAAACAGATTCTTTTACTTTGGAAACTTCTTCTCCGTTTAAATATATTTGGGCATTCCCTCGGTTGTAAACAAGAAGTTTAAGGGAATCTAATATGGGCCTACGGACAAAAAAACTGCGGCGACACCATAAACTGTCCGTTTTAATGTAAGTCCCTATTACCGCTCCAGGAGTATTTTGCGATTCATATCCGACTCCGCCACTTCCGATATCCCAGAACTTGTCGTCGAAATTCTCCGTATTCCAGAGGCTATCTACCGGGTCGACCGTTGTAAAGCGCCATGGTTTATATGAAAATATTTTTGACGGGGCAACATACCCGTTAGGAGAAATGTCTATCGGAACTATTCCTGGGCGCTGTGACCAAGGGACCTTTGAACCACTTCCGAAAATTGTTGACCACCAATGCCTATTATTATCCTGGAAAAAATTATTATGGCCACCGTATGGTACTGCAATAAGTCTGTTTTTGTAAGTACCGTTTATACTATCCGAGATGAGAACTTCGCAATCGTAACTTTCTGGAAGTTTTGCTTCCGCATAATTTTTAGGATTGACCGTTGCAATATCTAAAATATATTTCCCATTTATCTTATACATTGAAGATCCTTCGCACCAAGTTTTTTGTTCCATGTTAAATTCACGAGGCTTTTCAGCAAGGTCAATTAAATCTTCTTTAAGACGAGCATATTTATCCCCGGCCCATAAGAGATAAATGGCACCGTCGTCATCCTGGAAAAGAGAAGGATCTATCATGTCCGCAATTGGCCCATCTTTTTTAACATCCACATACGGTCCCTCTACCTTCCCAGAGGTACTTTTTAGAATACCAATACCTGTATAATTCATCGAATAACAGATCCAATAAGTTCCCTTCAAATAGTGCAATTCGGGCGCCCATACTGCTCGTACAGGCTTAGAATTTTTGCCGAAGAAAGGAGAAACCTGAAATTTCTTTGACCAAGTTGCATCTTTGTCGAAACTCCAAACAAGACCGAGAGGCTTCCAGTTTATCAAATCAACTGATTTCCAGATATTGATTCCGTCGTTCTTTTTCCATATATCTGCGCCACCAGATGTTCCTATTAAATAAAATTTATCGTCAGGTACTTTGCAAATATAAGCATCGCGCATAAAGTCGTTCATCAACATACGGGCAGGTTCCTAGGGGTGTGCTTACTTCACGAGCCGTTGGAATATGCAATCGCTGAGATGTATCTTGAAATGCAGGCCATAAAATTGAAATCGTTTTGGCATATTCTGCATTATAAACTCTTGCAGAAATATCCGAATCATTTTCAGATTGAGCATTCAAAATATGGACAAAAGACATTAATATTAAAAAAATGCTGTTTAATGTTTTCATTTGTATTTAGAAATGTTATTAATATTAATTGATTTTTCTTCTTACAATGGATAAATCTTCACTCCATAACTTTCAACTATATGCGTCTCTCCTTTATATGCATATTTAGCTTCATGTTGATTTGTATTAACTACAATTATTCCCGCTGGTTTGTTCTCTTTATCAACTCTTTCGATAACAAAAACTCCTGGATCCGCAGAATAGGATTTTTCATCTGTTATTTTTTTAACAAAATTAATCATCCATGAATCGTCAGGTTTAGTACCTATAACAAATACACGCCCTTTCCCGATTTTACATTCAACGATTGCCGGCATACCGTTCAAGGCACCGTTTTCATATTTAGCAATTACTTTTTGATTGTTTTTAACCTCATAAGCATCGCACCAATAACTGCATTTTGCTGTATCATTCCCCGTAACAATTCGAGTTTTATTAGACGGCGGTAATCTGTGCCGAACATGTATTCCGAGCCAATTTTCTAGATCAGTACCATAGCAGGCATTTTTATGTGCTGTTGCTTCTAAAGTTCTGCAAGCAGAAAGCGGTCCGAAAACCCACGTTCCGCCATTTTCAACAAAGTTTTCTATTTTTTTAAGTTGTCCTTTTTCAAAGACGGGCATGTAAGGAGAGAACAGAGTTTTATAATTATTTAAATCTGCATTTCCCATTATAACATCTCTGTTTAATCCTGCGTCAACCAGCATTTTATAATAAGAAGTTATGGCTGCATCATACTGGAATCCTTCTGCGATCGGTGTCGATTCAAAGATCCACTGCATCGGTATTTCATAATATAGAGCGGCAGTTGCCTGCTTAGGTTTAGTGCTTCTCAACCAATCACCGTAATGATTTAATTCTTTTGCTACCTCTTGGATCTCCGGAGTATTGACACTTTCATCACCCCATGGATAAAGTAAACCGCTATGTTCTAACTCTTGTCCGGCCCAATGCTGGCGCCACAACCAAAAGCTGACCAAGTTGCTGCCCAGTGCATAATTTAGCCACATTTTTGCTCTTAAAGATCCCTTATAATCGGCAAAGTCATTAATGTTTGATACCGAAGTTCCGCCGCTAACACTAACATCTGTTTCAGCCAGCCAGAAAGGTTTTTCCAAGCCCCGCATCCAATCTGCTTGAAAAGCATAACGATATAATTCTTTAGGACCTGCATATGAATCGTAACAGACAACATCCAAATTCTTAAATAATTTTTCATAATCAATTTCTTAAAATAGAGGATTGTGGCCGTTAGTAGTGATCGGCACACTTGTGTATTTCCTTAAAGTCTTTACCTGCTCATCGCAAAACGATATATAACCATCACTCATAAACCGTCTATATGCCAAAAAAAGTGAAGGATGTTGACCAGCTCCAGCTCTGTACGGATCCGGCAACGGAATTTGATCGAATGTTTGATATTTCTGACTCCACA
>JAJYSI010000195.1 GCA_021793635.1 Bacteroidota bacterium | reverse complement strand
ATAATTACAAAAACGTCGCTTAGTATTTCTTCTGCGGCAGTTTCTTCAGTAACTATTTTTTTTATTAGGGTATAAAGGATAGGAGAATAACGGTTGTAAAGCGCCTCTAATGCTTTAGAATCATAGGCTACTACACGCTGCATCAACTCGATATCTGTAGAAGGTATGTTTAATGCCAAAGTAACCGGCTCAATTATTATCTGTGAAATTCACTACAAAAGTAAATCTAACAGATGTAAAATGCAATTACTGAAAATGTTTGTAGTCTGTGGTTTGTAGTTTGTAGGTACAACAAACCACGAACTACAAACGACAAACTATGTTATTGATTGAATTGATAACTGTATTTGTATCCGTGTATCCATCCGATTACCGGTCCGGCATCTATTATAATTATAGCTCCTGTAAATCCGTTCAGCATAGTATTTTTATCTCCCCGATAGTTATTTGAAAACCCATTAGCAAGAATATCAAATCCAAAGCCTCCTGCTATGCCGAGAAATAATCCTAGTTCTGCACCGAACCATCGGTTTCTGTATGAAATTTCTTTTATCCGTTCCATGTTGATAAACAAATCAGTTGCAGTGTCAGCATTGAACGTTAATGAAGAATCAGAAAGAAATTTAATATCTGTACAGTTCAGTTTGTTGCCGTTTTTTAGTTTAACTAAGCCGGAAAGATTTGAAAAATCCGTACCGCTATATTTTATACTTTTAATTTCTTTTTGGGATATACTTTTTGTTCTTTTAATAAAAATGTCTTTTGCGTAAAGAGTATCGTTCGAAATGTAAGCGCCGTTCGAAGGATAAAGCAGGCTGTCATTTGTTAATACCACTGCAAGACTTTTATTCTTTGCCGCCTTATTAAACTCTTTATAGAATTTTTCTTTGGAAGAAAAATCGCTAATGCGGTAAGTGGTTGTACAACTAAATGAAATTAATGGGATTGCTAACAATATATAGTTTATCTTTTTCATTTAACTGTTTAAAATATGAAGTAATTTATTCCGATGCCAAAAGATAAATTACTATTATTTTGTGTATACGATAATCCACCAAAAGTAGTTTTATAATTTATATAGTTGTACGATATAAACGGCTCAAGTGTAACACTGCTGGATAAAAATATTTCCATCCCTCCTTTTACGCCTATATTGTAAGAGTTTTCCGAACTCTGCGGTTGAAGATCATATATTCCGTAATTGAATGAGGCTTCTATAAATGGAACTACAGGTTTTGCAAAAAAATAATATCTTAAAGAAGGACCAAAGGTGATGGAAGAATTAGTAACAGGTCCAGCTCCGTTATGTCCGCCATCGTAAGGAGTGTGAAAATAGTTATAGTTTATAGCTGCACCGATAGCTAAATGATCCATTATAAAATAAGTGAATTGAGGCGAAACAACAATTGTTGTTTGTGAGTAAGACTCAAAATCACTTTCCTGATTGTAATAGCTATACTGTATAGAGCCTGCAATTGAATAAACACCTTTGTTCAAAGCTTCCTGCGCTCTAACTGTAATAAAGGCTAATATAAATAATATGACTGCTAAAATTAATTTTGTTTGCTTCATTTTATTTTCTCCCTGGTCATTTTAAAAGATAAAATAATTTATACCGATGCCTACATTAACAGTTATAGTAGTTGTAGGAAAGGCTACGTTAGTTGCTAACGAATTTGTCATATAGTTGTAAGAAATGAACGGTTCTACGGCAACACTTGTTGACAGGAAATATTCCATTCCGCCTTTCAATCCGAAGCCTACGTTTGTATAGTGATCGCCGATTGAGATATTAAAGGAAGCCTCCAGAAATGGATTAACATCTTTAACATAAAAGTAGTATCTAAAAAGCGGACCAAGGGCTGCCGTGGAGGTATTAGGCGAAATGTCGTAATATGAAATAAATCCTCCCAATGAAAAATGATTGGCAACAAAGTATGTGAACTGCGGAGTTATAGCTAAAGTGCCCACGTTGTTTGAAAAATAACTATCCGACATAGAGCTTGAGCTGTATTGAATAGATCCAGATAAAGAGTATGAGCCTTTATTTAATGCCTGCCCGCCATATTGAGGGTCTTGTCCGTACAAGCAGGAAAAGCCTGCAAGTATCAAAAGAATAGAAGTGAATATTTTTCCCATGATTGATTCCCTTATATTTTTAATAAAAATGTTTTTTAATTTTTCTTTCCGTTATTGATTAAAATAATAAATGTAGTTATACCCTATCAGCCATCCAATAATTCCACCAATTCCTATTCCCGCTATGCAGCCGTAAACCATAGCACCTCCCGTTTCAATCGTCTGTGTTTGTCCTCCATTCATATTTGGATGGGATTCATACACCGGGATTAATCCTACTGCACCAGCTAATGTTCCAACTGCTCCACCGGTTAAAATTCCAAATGGAATTCCCAGCCATCGTTTATTATATCTGGCTTCTTTCACTTTATTAATTGGGAAATTTACCGAAATTACATCTTGATTTTTGTTTAATAAAATGAGAGTGTCATTGGAAATCCTTGCACCGTTGGGGGCAAAGATAGTGCTGTCGTTGTTTAAAATTATTTTAAGCGGTTTATCATTACAAGATTTATTAAAGTCAGCGTATTCTTCTTCTCTGGAATAATATTGACTAACTATGTAATTCGCCTGACAGCCTAAATTGATAAATGAAGATACCGATACTAACGCAATCAGTATTGAAGAAGAAAGTACCCTGATGTTGTTCATTTAATAACCCCATAAAATCATAGCTCAACTTAGAGAAGCAGAGATAAAAAGTCAATTAAAATTTGATTGATGTAATAAAATTATTCCTTGCGTTCTCAGCGTTTTCTTTGCGTGCTTTGCATGAAATAGTCTACGCAGAGACCGCGAAGTTCTCGCAAAGCTCGCTAAGAAAAAAATAAAGACATCCAATGTTTCTAAATCATCGGATATCTTATCATCAACTTTAGTTTTTAAAAATGGAATATGTCCACAGTAAAGCCAAAGTTTAAAGCAATTAAAGAATTTAATTCCCACTGTTCTCTTATAAATCTATTATCAATTGTATAATAATCACTTTCTCCCATCGCCGGATTTGAAATTGGAATATATTTTGAAATCTCGACAAAAATGTGTTTAGCAAGATTAAATCCTACCCCGAATATCAAAAGATAAATTCCTTTTACATAGACAGCCTGCATAGGACCATTACTTCCGATGTTAGAATGTAAGTTTAAGCCTAAAGTTATATAGAAAGGATTGTTGATTACATGCGACTTAAGAACCAATGCCAAATCATTTCCTACCATGTAATCCGGAGTGAAGGTTCTTCCAAATCTTATTTCTTCCGTAAGATCATTTAACAATGGAATGTTCTCCTCATTTAATCCGGCAGTAATAAGAAAATGGAAATAAGGTGTAGATCTTGTTTCGCTTAAGGTTGAATTATACCAAGTAGGCTCTGCTCTAAGTCCCAATTGAAATGTTTGGGAATAAGCAACACTCGTGATAATGCCAAGCATAACAATAATTTTTGTCATTTTATTCATTTAACATTTTACCCTTTAAGATTAATGATTTCTATTTGAATTCATAATTGTAATGATAACCAATAATTCCTCCCAATATACCTCCGACCAAAATACCAGCAGCTATGCTTATTACCCCAACGCTGGCATAATTGTAATCTTCGGGATAAGGCGGATTACCTTCCTGTTGATTAGCAGGGATTACTTTACTTATAGTAAGTAAAACACCGGCTAATATACCGGTGAGAGCTCCGCTTATAATACCTTGAGTGGTATTCTTATAACCGACGGAATTTACTTCGGTAAGTGGAATATAATTTTGATATTTTATTTTTGGTGATTGAAAAACTTTATCTTTTTCTGTTCCGGATAGAAATAATAACAATGAATCATTCTCAATCTGCGCTCCGTTTTCATTTGTTGCAAACGTGCTGTCGTTCTTTAGAGTTACATTTACAACTCTTCCTTTAACGCTCTTGTTGATATAGTCATAAAACTCCTGTTTGGAAGAAAAATATCTTTCTGTATAAATTGAAGTGCAGCCGGTAGATATAAGAGATATGACCGATACTAACGCAATCAGTACTGAAGAAGAGAGCACCCTGATGTTGTTCATTTAATAACCCCATAAAATCGTAGTTCAACTTAGAGAAGCGGAGATAAAAAGTCAATTTAAATTTGATTGATGTAATAAAATTATTCCTTGCGTTCTTTACGAAAAATAGTTCACGCAGAGACCGCGGAGTTCTTGCAAAACTCGCTAAGAAAAAATCATTAAAATATCCCCAGTTTTTTTAATACCGAAGCTAAGTCTGCATGATTTTCAGAATATTCCTTTAATGCTAATATTAGCTTATTCAATTTTTCGGAAGTCTCATTTGCACTTGAGATATTTGTTTCTTTATTCCTTTCACTTTGCAGTAAGTAATAGAGTACCGACAAGACAACAAGAAAAACTATTAGTATTAATTCCTTAATCATCTTTCCATCTTCCTATTTCTAATATCGAAAATAAAACTATATATCGCATTTACTAGAATCCCGTATATAAGAAATCTTATTATATAAACAGCCGTCTGCTTGAATAAAATGTAATCGAAAATAATAAATAATAATCCAATTATCATTCAGTTATGGTTACGTTGTTCGGCTTTTGCCACGTTAAGTAAAAGACGCTTTACGATACATGCTTCGTTGCCGAAAAACGTTTGACGGTAAACGGCAACGATGCCCGTTTCGTCAACCGGCAATGTTGTTCGGTCTTTCCCACGTTAAGCGAAAGATGTTTTACGATACGGACTTCGAAACCGAAAGATGTTTGACGGTAAATGGTAACGATGCCCGTATCGTCAACCGGTAACGTTGTTCGGTCTTTCCCAAGTTACGCGAAAGATGTTTTACGATACGAACTTCGTAACCCAAAGATGTTTGACGGTAAACGGTAACGAAGCACGTTTCGTCAACCGGTAACGTTGTTCGGTCTTTCCCACGTTAATCGAAAGACGTATTACGATACGGGCTTCGTAACCGAAAAACGTTTGACGGTAAACGGTAACGATGTCCGTATCGTCAACCGGTAACGTTGTTCGGCTTTTGCCACGTTACGCGAAAGATGTTTTACGATACGGACTTCGTCGCCGAAAAACGTTTGACTGTAAACGGCAACGATGCCCGTTTCGTCAACCGGCAATGTTGTTCGGTTTTTCCCACGTTACGCGAAAGACGTTTTACAATACGGGCTTCGTCGCCGAAAAACGTTTGACGGTAAACGGTAACGATGTCCGTATCGTCAACCGGTCACGTTGTTCGGCTTTTGCCACGTTACGCGAAAGATGTTTTACGATACGGGCTTCGTAACCGAAAGATGTTTGACGGTAAACGGTAACGATGCCCGTATGGTCAACCGGTCACGTTGTTCGGCTTTTTCCACGTTAAGCGAAAGATGTTTTACGATACGGACTTCGTAACCGAAAAACGTTTGACGATACAATTATTACTTCGTGTTCTTAAACTCGTTCCAACGTTTATTCAAGTTATACAGTTGTCTTCCTGTCTTATCATAAATGTCAAGAAGATTATCGATTTGTTTTCCAGTAATATTGTAAAGGTCCCGACACTGTTCTAATCCAACTATTGTTTCATTACACTCTCCCATAGCATCATCAAGGTATTTCTGAAATCCTGCTTTCTGATGTCGTTTGGCATAACCTTCAGCTATTAAACGCGGAATAGCCTTTGATGAACGTCTTAATTGATCTTTAAGATCATATTTTTCGCAATCGGGAATTACAGGCAGAATCTCCTTATAAACAATTAACATATTGTTATAGGAGTTTTGATACACTTCCAAATCTCGAAAACTTTTAATAGGGCTTTTATTTTCCATGCTTTTACTTTTTATTTATTCGTTTATGAAAACGTTGACCGTCTCTATAACCGGTAACGTCGTTCGGCTTTTTCGACGTTAATCGAAAGACGTATTACGATACGGGCTTCGTAACCGAAAAACGTTTGACGGTAAACGGTAACGATGCCCGTATCGTCAACCGGTAACGTTGTTCGGCTTTTGCCACGTTACGCGAAAGATGTTTTACGATACGGGCTTCGTAACCGAAAGATGTTTGACGGTAAACGGTAACGATGCCCGTATGGTCAACCGGTAACGTTGTTCGGCTTTTTCCACGTTACGCGAAAGACGCTTTACGATACGGGCTTCGACGCCGATAAACGCTAATCAATTTGACGGTGTATCCGGCGGCGGTGTCGGCGGCGGTGTTCCGCCTCCATCTGTAGAAAGCGTGAAGAGCTTCCTGTTTGCCGGATCATCTGCAAAGATTGTCTTGCCGTCTCTGCAAATATCCGAAATCATGTCCCACGGTTTGTTAAGAATATTTATCCTATCTGCCGTAGATACGTTTCTTGTTTTTTTCTTGGATTCCTGATCAACATCCAGCGAGCTTAAACGGTCTGCAAGTGTATTAATTTCCTCAATCTGTTCCATAGTATATTTTTTTCCGATCAGCTCAAC
>JAJYSI010000194.1:2512-6557 GCA_021793635.1 Bacteroidota bacterium | reverse complement strand
TGACGTTTATCGGACATGTTGAAAATAGTGATTTACCTATTAAGGTAATATGTAAAGTCATTAAAAATGATTTGCTTGTAATCTCAAATTACCCATTAACAAAGAGGCAGTAAGATGATAGTCTCATATGATAATGAAGTTGATGCTTTGTATATAAAAATAACAGATGAAAAACCCGAAGGCGTTATCGAGATAAAAGAGGGATTAAATATCGATGTAACTAAAGACGGTAAAATTGTAGGGCTGGAATTATTGGATGCAAGTAAAAAAACATCCCTGGAATCTTTTTATAAATATGAAATTGTAACTGATACATTTTCTAAAGCCGGTTAATTGCTTGATTACGTATGCAGCATATAAAAGTCATTCATGGTCATTCTCAGCCGAAGGACGGGCAAGCGTCATTATACATTCGGTTGTTCCGGCTTCGTTAGTAACTACCAGGTTGGTGGTAGTCTGTTGGCGGTAGGGAGTTGGGGGTAGTCTGTTGGAGGTTGGGGGTTGGTTGTTGGAAGTGGTTTGTTGTATGTAGTTTGTAGTGTGTGGTCTGTGGTTTGTAGTTTGTTGTGTATAGTTTGTGGTGTGTAGTATGTTGTTTGTTGTGGGTGGTTTGTAGTCTGTAGTGGTTGACCTTATACCCATATATCATTATAGCTTAATCTGTCATTAGTAATTGGTCATTGGTTGGAGTTGAAACTGGATTCATATAATTGAATCGGAAATGAAAATTTTATTTATTATATTTTTTGAAGGACACAAGAAAAAATAAAATAAAAATTAAATATTAGCTTGGGTTGAAAGTGAGGTATAAAATGCCGGATACAAAAGGTAATTTATATTTATATGAAGCAATCGAGTTAAGGAGCGGGTACGACCGCCAAATCAAGCTCCTTGAAGGTGTGCTTGACGAGGAAGGAAGAAAATCCGACAGCTTTTTAAGGAGCCGCGAAGAGGATATAAAAGAGCCGTCAAAAGATTTTCAACCGAAAGAAACGGAGGGGGAGCTTAAAAAAATTCAGACGAAAAGAGTAAAGCTGAACCAGGCAATACAGGAAGCGAACTTCTCATTCCGTATTAAGTACAACGGCGAAGAAATTACAATTGCCGAAGCACTCGAAGTGAGAAAGAATCTGAATGAAGAATTAAAGTCGGCGGCAGAAAAAGTAAAAAGCTCAGCATACAAAACAATTATCCATAAAGAAGAAAGAGACATTGTCCGGGAGCCGAAACAGCCGTTTACAGAGGCGTACGACGAATACAAAAAGAAACTTTTAAGCTTTAGAGAAATTGTAATTATGATCCATACGGCAAACCATAATAACACCGTAAGGTTTAGAGAAGAATAAATTTAAATAAATAATTCCGGAGACGGTGGGGCAAGTGCGAATCTGCCGCGAGACAGGATAGCCCGAAGCTCAACGGCGCAACCTGCCAACCGGCAGGTAAACTTGAGGATGGTAAAGCTGATTATCCATCTAAAATAATTTCGGCATTGGTATCAGAAACCAACACCATTTAACGATTTATAATTTACCGTTTACGAATTACAGACTTACAATTTACAAATTACCTGACGGCTCCGAGTCTCCGATTTTATGATCTGTTTATTTTAGAAAAGGCATAATTAAAATTGAAGTTCCAAATAGGTACTTATGTCAAAAGAAAAAGTATCAGCGGTTTATATCAGCATAGAGTTAAAATCTAAAAGAGCAATAAGAAGACATCATTACCAAAGGTTAAAGCGGAAAAGAATAAGAAATAATTATTGGCTGCATAATAAAACAAACAGACAGCTTGGAATATGTATTAATACGCCAAAGCCTTGTTCATGCTTTATGTGTGGTAATCCCAGAAAATATTTTAAAGAAAATAAGCGGCAGGAAATAATATTTGAGAACAAACTCCGGTGTGAACAGACTTTTGACCTCACCCCTTAATCCCCTCTCCTTGAATTCGATGAACTCAGTCACCGTGTAGGAGAGGGGAAATAAGAGCGGCGGGTTAGCCGGCGAAGGTGTTGGAGTAGCGGACTGCATTGCCTGCCGAGTCGAGAGTGACGAGGGCAAAGAAGCCTCTGTGCTCCTGATATATTGTGAACATCTGGGATAGAACATTGTCTAATGCAGTGTTGAACTCCAGCGCCGCAGATAGATCAGTTGCCTTGGCGTCCGATACAAACGTTAAGAACTGATTCTTCTTCAAAGATGCATCGATAGGATTGCCGAGATACACAACCGATACAAGCTTTATCGAAGACTCGTTTACTACATCTATACCGGCTGAATCGCCGATTGCGTCGAGGTTAACTTTTATTTCATTAGGATTAAAAGCAACAACAGGGTTATTGAGATTAAATCCCAAAGAAGGAGTTAACCTGACTAGAGCGGTCATAATACCGCCTGAACCGATCATAGAGTAGCTGGATCGGGTTATATAATTGAAAGTTGTTACGCCTGACGGCGCATCAGCCTTCCATAAATTCTTTAATAAAGGAATAGAATTTATAGACTTTGCGAACTTAATGGTGACAGAGAATTTGCCACGTCTCGCTACAGATTTAACATCCATGCCCGGTGTAAAGGAAGCAGGCTTGGCTGCTAAAAAAGTTTTACCGTTGCGCTTCCGGAAAGTAACATCTCCGACGACGCCCTGGGCTTGTCCCAGTATTTGTTTATTGAATTGTGCCATTACAATACCTCAATTAAAAATTAGAAATTAAAAATTCAAAATTTTTTGAAACCATTTACTAATGTCTATTGACAATTGACGAATGACGATTTGGGGCACGTATTCTTATAGTAAGATTAAACACAGCACGGCGGACGCGAATGCCGTCTCCGTTCATGAAATATGACTTTAGCAGCTTTTTCCTTTTAGCATGCATAAAGGAAAAGTACTGAGACCAAGATAAGTACAAGATAAGTATAAGACATGTACGAGATGAGTATGATATGAGTATATTTTGAGTATGCATTGAGTATGAACCAGATTATAATTACAAATTTTATTTGCCGTTTAAACAAATTGAAACGTGAAAATTTGCCAATTGAAGAATAAAGACAATTATTGTATAGAGAACCGCAAGTAAAATATTTTGTGAACTTATTTGTTTTACGAAGTGAACACAACGTATCACTAAGGAGTCTCTAAAAAAAGCTTTGAGTAACTTTGTGGAACCAAGAAAAGCATCACTAAGTATCTCAAAGTAAATACGAAGTAATTTTAAGTTTTAAAAACTTTAAGAAACTCAGTGCAGAACATAGTGTAACTTAGTGACCGTTTTTTAGTTTCTTTCTTTGGCAATTATTGATCCTTCCTATCGTTTAAAGGATAAACAAAATTTAATAATAAGCAGCGGGGTGACATTTGGACAAAGATAATAAGGCACTTAACGCAGAACAAACAATTGAGGAACAAGAACAATCATCAATTGAAAAGGAAGAATTACTATTAAGTTACACAACAAAATTTATTCATGAAAATAAGCGCGGAGCGGAGATATACTGTTTCGGCTGGAACGGCATTAACAATGTATATTTCAGAAGCAGGCAGCCGGAGGATTTAATATTCAAAGTGCTAGAAGGAATTAACGAAGGAAGAAGAATTTGTTATACTGAATCATATAAACACTTTACCGGTTCTGTATATTACCACTTAAGAAATGAATTAAAGACTTACTTCAGAGTCAGAAAAAAAGAAGATATAACGGAAGATTCACCAGAAAACTTTTTTACTTTAACTGAAGCTGAAAATTTTTTCGAAGAAGGTTCTTATGCTGATGGTGCAGAAGATATCATTAAAACTTTGGAAAACAATGAGCTTAGAGAAAAGCTTTTCAGAATGTTTGATCCTATCAAAGAAGCAGATGAAATAGATGTTCTGAATGAAATCTTATCCGGATATAAAAGGGAGGAAATTGCAAAGAACCTCAATAAGACAGTAACCGACGTAACAAATATTCAAAAAAGAGTAAATAGGAAAATTCATAAAAATTTTTAATTAATTTTATTTATTAGAGGGACCAACATGAAGACAGGAAAAGCGG
>JAJYSI010000194.1:0-2502 GCA_021793635.1 Bacteroidota bacterium | reverse complement strand
ACCCAATTTCGTTTTGAAAGAAGGAAGCAGAAGTAGCTTTGGAAGAAGAAGGAGTAAACATTAACCAGCTGGAAAGAAATGAAGAACGCTTCATTAAAAAATTAGAAGCTAAGCTTGCTCTTAAAAAGGGGAGTATCAAAAAAGAAAGATTTAAGGGCTTACTAGATGAATTCAAAAAAATAAAAAACGATATTATAGTTGATGATGATTATGCACCTCAATTCAGTTATAAAAATAAGATACAGGAAGGTTTGGAGGATGAGGAAGGCAGTGTCGATTCTGCAAAACTCTTAAAGTTTCTTGAGGAAAAAACGAAGGAAAGAAAAAATTAGCACATTAAGCCAATTAAAAATTAAGTACAAAAAGTATTTCGATATAAAGGCAAAGATCATTTGACAAAGCTGCACAAAGGTTTTAATAACTTGCGTTTGTACTTTGAGTTACATTGTGCAAAACTTTGAGATACTTTGTGAAACCATAACTTTTTCACCCAAGCAGGGGATAAATGACCACCGCTGCTAAAGCAAATGCTGTAAAGCTCATAGAAAATTATTGCTTCGAAAAGCCTGAAGACATACAGCTTGAAAACATGCTGTATAATGAAGGTATGTATCTATTGGAAGAACACCTGAATTCTTGCGACGGCAGGATAGCCTTTACGGAAAATACCGGCGTAATAACGATTGACAAAAATATATCAGATGAAAAACAAAGACGGTTTCTTATTTGTCATGAGATGGGGCATTTTTTTAACGAAAGAACAAAAGAAATTAAGCATAGGACAGATAATACAAGTCTACATAATAACGAAGACATAAATGAAATAAGAGCAAATGCATTTGCTGCCGAACTCTTAATGCATGAGCCATGGTTTAAGGAATATTGTAAAGAAGAAAAGATAACAAGAGAATTATTAACAGGTATAGCCGAAAACTTTAGAGTAACATTATCAGCAGGCGCAATCAGATATTCGGAAATCGGACAAATCCCAACCGCAGTAGTATTTTCAACAAGAGGCAAAATACAATGGAGCAGCATTCATAAAGATTTTCCATATCAGCATTGCACTAAAGGCGCTCAAGTAGAAGAGCTTTCATATGCTTACAGTCTTTATGAAAAATTTGAAAGTGATAAGTTATTTAAGAGAAAACAACAATTTTACCATAAAAAAATAGATTATAGCAAACTGAGAATTAAATACGCAAAAGCTAAAGAAGTTAATTTAGTGCCTGCGGCAGCCTGGTTTACAGGCAGCTTCGATTCAATATTTTGGCGTTTTATTAATGAGCTTAATTTTCCTATGCCGAGTTACAATTCAGTGCTTACTTTGTTATGGGAAAGCGAGTTTCACTAAGTTTGTTGTTTATAGTATGTAGTTTGTAGGAGGTGGTAGGTTGTCTGTAGGCTGTGGGTGGTTTGTGGTGTGTGGTCTGTAGTGGTTGACCTTATACCCATATACCATTATACCTTTAGTACGTCATTAGCTTGCCGCGGCGAAACGCCTGTAGCAAAGGCTTAGAGTAAAGCCGGGTCATTTCGCTTCGCTGTCATTGGTCATTAGTAAAATTTAGATACTGGATTCTAGATACTGGAAATCCGGAGCAGAAATCGAGCTAAGAGATAAGAAGCCGGTGGTCAGAGGTGATTTGCAAAGTATTTTAAGTTTCGCGTCCTATACTATTTAGCTTTAAGCTTGCGCCGGTTCAAAGGACTTCTTCGGAGAGGCGTATCCGCCTTTGGCGGAGAATGCTGATTGCTGATAGCTGAAAGCTAATTGAACAGAGATCGGTGCTTTTGCTTAGAGCTGAGTGCAATGATTAGAAAAGCAAGAGGGATATATATTTTTAGAGATATATAATGAGTAAACATTCTCCCAATAGATAGGTACAAGAAATAATACCATACAATATCGATAACATTTTTTTTGAATAAAATAGACATTTCAGATGACATTGTTCCCACAGTGGGAATTCTTTATATTCGTTTATGAGAATTATAGCTCTAAGAAGATTAAGAGAATTTTGGAAGAAGCATCCTGATTCGGAATCACCTTTAAGAGCATGGTACATTGAAGCTAAAAAAGCGGGATGGAAAAATCCTCAGGAGATTAAGCTGCAATATGCTTCAGCAAGCATTTTGAGAAACAACAGGGTTGTTTTTAATATCAAAGGAAATGATTACAGATTAGTTGCTGCTATAAAATATGATTTTGGTTATGTATATATTCGTTTTATTGGAACACATTCAGACTATGACAAAATTAATGCAGAGGAAATTTAATTATGGAAATTAAACCGGTAAAAAATTTAAAAGATTATAATAACGCATTAAAAGAGATAGATAAACTATGGAATGCAAGTCCAAATACTCGTGAAGGTGATATGCTGGAAGTATTGGTAACACTTGTAGAAGCATACGAAGAAAAAAAATATAAAATTGAACCGCCGGATCCGATAGAAGCTATAAAATTCAGAATGGAACAATTGGGTTTGCAGCAGTCCG
>JAJYSI010000193.1 GCA_021793635.1 Bacteroidota bacterium | reverse complement strand
AATAAATTTTTACCGATTAAAAATAGTCCGAACATATTCGTCAATTTATAATTTACCGTTCCGTCAATTATAAAATAATTTTGCTGAAGAGATTTTGTTATACTTGAATATAGACCCGAGACTTCTTCAAAATTAAGATTGATCTCCAATGGATTATTACTGTAGTTAAACTGAAGATCTAATTTATTTTTTGGTGCATATAATACCGGCTGACTGCAATCGAGATAAGAATAATTTACCGAGATATTTAAATTTTCATTCAACAAATATTTCCCGGTAAACTCAATTCCTTTGTGAATGAAACTTCCAGAGTTTTCATTTATCATAAAAGGCGGAACTGAAACTGTTTGAATTAAATTATCTCCCTGATCATAATAAGCGGTCAATTCTAATTCAAGTAAATTATTTAACAAAATCCTGTCATAACTCAATTCATAATCCCAGAGGTGTTCAGGCTTCAAATTAGAATTTGCAACCGGGAAAAGAAAAAGCTCAGCTATAGTTGGACTGCGAAATGCTTTGCTGACTGATCCTTTTAAATTAGAATTTGAAGATAAGGAATATGTAAAACCAAAGTCAGGCGTAGCATCATTTCCAAATAAAGAATTTCTCGTAAAGCGCAATCCGGCTTCCAAATTCAACTTAGTAAATATTGAATAATTTAATAATCCGTAAAGTGCAGTTTCGCTGCTTGAATGATAAACGCCTAATCCTTTTGCCGCAAATGGAGGTAAACCAGGTTGATTTCCTGTGCCGCCGTAATTTTTATAATCTACACCGAGAGTAAACTCATTATTGCCCAAGTACTTTATGTTTTGATAAAAAGTAATCCCCTTCATTTCATCAAATGAATCCCAGCCATCAAAGAAATTATGCTTGCCGGAACTATAATAAAATTTTATTGCACCTTGAACATCATCAAAAGTATTTTCAATTGACAAAGAACCTCTTGAGCGAAGATAGTTATAATAGTTGTTTCTTCTAATATCATAAGTCGGACCCGGATCATAAAATTTTGATTTTGAGATATCGCCGTCAATACTAAATTTAAAAGAACCTTCTGGCGTTAAAGATAATTTTACATAGCCGGCGTTTGTATTAAAGCCGTCCTGGGTTTCCGTTCTATTGCCGTCAGTATTTATATTATTGAACGAAGCATAAATTCCATAGAGACTATTTTTATATCCGGCAGACCCTGTAAGGTTTGAAGTTTTATAACTTCCATAAAAAGATCTTGCATTAAATTGAAAGCGGTTATTCTGAAGTTCTTTGGTAATTATATTTACAGCTCCGCCCATCGCGTTAGAGCCGTAAAGAATGGAACTTGCACCACGAATTATTTCAACTCTTTGAATATCCGAAGTGTTAAGAGCATCCACAATCGGATGACCAAAAATACCCATAAACTGAGGCTGACCATCAATTAAAATCAAAACATTTGAATTCGGATTGCTTCCTATTCCCCTCATATTTATCATGCCGGATGCATCAGGACCAACGCCATAGCCCGCTACATTTCTATTATCAATAAAAAGCCCGGGTACATTTGAATTTAAAACATCCAGGATGTTTGGCTGGTTACTTTGAGAAATTTCTCCATTATTAATTATAGAAATACTCGCCGGTATTTTTCTAATTTCACTTTTAATTCTTGTTCCGGTTACTACAATTTCTTTTAAATTGAATGACCTCAAAGAATCCTGTTTGATCCCTTCGGCATAAGCTGCCCCTATAAAAAAGATGAAAAAGATTAATAGGAAACTAATCCTGACTGCAAGTTTGTAATTTTTAGAGTAGTACAAAATATTCCGCTGTATTTTATCTAAAAGTTTAGAAAGTATCCGGCTTAAATTTTCCAGGGCCAGTTTACACAAGATGCAATTTCCGGGAAAAGGACAATATCCGCTTTGCCTTTCAACACCAGAGTCGTAATATCATTCCCATGGAAAATATTTTTTGCCGATTCAAGAGTTTTTCCTGAAACAGAAACATCATCGACAATTAAAATTTTTTTGCCTGAGATTTTAATTGATTTGTCATCTAGTAATTTTGGATTTTCATACCGGGGATGATTTTCCTCATCCCGGTAATTTATTTTGATTGTCTTTAGTTCAACTCCAAGTTTGTATGCAATTAGACTTGCCGGTACTATTCCGCCAGTTGCAATTCCAATTACAAAATCAAAATTTGGAATATTTAATTTATTTATTCTATCTCCAATTTCGATGAAGGATAAATCTACCATAACAAATTCGATTTAATCCATTTGGAATTTTTTAATCGCAAAATCGACTGCAATAAGTAATGCTACTCCTGGAAGCGCATTCAATAAAGATGTTAATAAGAATAATCCTGGTAGTGCATCGGGAAGAATTGATGGAATAGCCAATAAGAGAACGAAAGATACCGCTATACAAAAGATGTAGGCTACTAACGAGCTAACCGGACGGGCGCTTCTAATTTGTCCGAGCAGTTTTAATCCGGCTACAAAGACGACCAACTGGATAGTCATGATTGGAAGAAGAATTGCTTTTGGATTTCCGGTTATCGCAAAGTTGATTAACGGAGAAAGGAATGCTATAAACAATCCGACATGAAATTTATAAAATCTTACTGCAATTAACGGTGCAAAGAACATCGCCAATAAAATTGCGCCCATCGGTATTCCGTTTAGTTCGGGAAGAAGATGAACTAAAAACGGCAGCAGCACAGATAAGCTTAAAAGTAAAAGTGTTTCCTTAACCTGAAGTCTGGAAAAAATCTTCTCTTCTACAAGTATTGAATTTGAAACCGGCATATAATCTCCATTTGGTTTAATTACAAAATACTGAAATTTCGCTTTCAAAATTGAAGAGTAAAGAGGAGAAAGTCAATTCGTTTTGAAAAAGAATTTTCAATTCTCACCCCGGAATAAATCGTCGTATTACTACTTTCTTATAAAATATTTATCTTTCACACAACGATTTCAATTAAAAATAAATGACCAATAACAGCACTAAAGTATTTCTTACCATTGTAATAAGTCTGTTAGTCTTAAATAGTTCCAATGTCTACTGCCAGAAATCAAAGCTTGGAATTGAGGTTGATAAATTATCCGGCTACATTGCATCCAAACATTTTGCCGAGTTAAAATTGAAAATGGGTGATCCTGCTCGAACGGATTCGATATATAAAGAAGCATTGATTATAACTCATAACAATTATACCGAAGCACTATTCGCTTTAATTTTTGCCGTACTTCCTTACAACCGAGTTCCTATAAAAATACCGCTGCTGCCTATTGTTCTTAAATATCCGCTTATATCGGCGGGCGGTTCATTATTCAATTTAAAAAATAAAAATCTGCCTAATTATCTTTTCTTCACATCGCCGAAGGATAATTTTGGAGATAAGGACAAGCTCGCGCATTTCTTCGGCGCTGCGTTTTTATCTTACTCAGGAAATATTTTTGATTTATCTGATCTTATTGGTTATTTTGTGGAAGTTTTTGAGCAAGATTTTGTAGTTAAGTCTTCAATCGATCCGAGAGATTTACACGCAGATACTCTCGGAGATATCTTTGGAAGACTTTTAAAAAAGAACAAAGAGGTTTTACCTTCTCAAGTAATGCTGATGAAGACTTTATTTTATTGCAGATACAATCTCCCGTAGGATTTAGCATGAACTCAATTTTAATTATAGACGACGAAAAGGAAATTTGTGAAAGTATAAAGATGATCCTCGAATATGAGGATTATCCGGTCGAATATTCAAACAGTTCCAAAGAAGGATTAGAAAAATTTTTCGCTGATGAGTTTGCCTGTCTCCTTCTTGACATTCAAATGCCGGAGATGAACGGTTTTGAAGTTCTTAAAAGGATAAAAGAAAGCAGCTCAAACTCTCCGGTAATTATAATCTCGGCTCACGGAAGCATTGAGAACGCAATTAAGGCTACAAAGCTCGGTGCTTTTGATTTCATAGAAAAGCCGATCGACCGCGATAAGCTTTTGATCAGCATAAGAAATGCAGTTGACCAATACAAGCTTCTTTCCGAAAACAAAGAAATAAAAAAATCTTTCCAGTCAGATGGTGAAATTCTCGGTACAAGTAAATCCATAAAAAATATTTTGGAAATAATAGACCGTGTTGCGCCAATTGATACACGCGTGCTCGTTACTGGCGAAAATGGGACGGGGAAAGAACTTGTTGCAAAAGCAATCCACAATAAAAGCCTGCGTAAGGAAAAACCTTTTATAGAAGTTAACTGCGCTGCTATCCCAAACGAATTAATTGAATCGGAATTGTTCGGACATGAGAAAGGATCCTTCACCGGCGCTATTCAGCAAAGGATTGGAAAGTTTGAGCTTGCAAATAAGGGAACAATTTTTTTGGATGAAGTCGGCGACATGAGTCTTCAAGCCCAGGCAAAAGTATTACGCGCAATTGAGGATGGAAAAATCGAGCGCGTCGGCGGCACTAAAAAAATAGAAGTTGACGTAAGAATAATTTCTGCAACAAATAAAAATCTTAAAGAGGAAATTGAAAAAGGCAATTTTAGGGAAGACCTTTTCCACCGGCTTAATGTTATTCCTATTCAGATTCCGCCTCTGCGCGAAAGAATTGAAGACATCCAAATTCTTATTAGCCATTTTGCAAACGACATTACCCTCCGGCATAAAAAGCCAACTGTAAAGTTTTCGGAAGATGCAGTAAAGTTTTTGCAGTCATTCCCCTGGACCGGCAACGTTAGAGAGCTTCGCAATGCAATTGAAAGAATAATTATTTTAATTGATAAAAAAGAAATTGCAAAAAAAGATATTGAGTTCTTATTTACTTCAGGAAAAACTTCAATTGGAGACATCATAGATACAAGCAATTCTTTCCAGGAGTTTAAAGACAAAGCCGAGAAAGCTTTCATCATCAAGCAGCTAAAGGCAAATGACTGGAACATCAGTAAGACGGCTGAGGTGCTTGATATTCAGCGCAGCCATCTATATAATAAAATGAAGAAATTCGGAATAGAGAAGGAAGAATAGTTATGGCAGATACAATCTTTTCCAAAATAATTAAGCGTGAAATTCCAGCGGATATCGTTTACGAAAATGACAGCGTCCTCGCCTTTAGAGATATCAACCCGCAGGCGCCTGTACACATTCTAATTATTCCAAAAGTTGAAATTCCTAAAGTAACCGAAATTGACGGCAAGAAGCACGCACAGCTTCTCGGCGAATTATTTGATGCCGCAAACAAGCTTGCTAAAGAAATGAAGATTGACAAAGACGGTTTTAGATTGGTTTTCAATTGCGGAGATAACGCCGGACAGGAAGTTTACCATCTCCACATGCATTTGCTTGGCGGAAGGAAGATGACCTGGCCTCCGGGATGAGGTTACTCTTAATTTATTATTAATGCATTATAATCATCTATCGAATCCTAATCGTAATCTTTTGCTCGAATGAATATCCGATTAGGAGTAAGAGCAAGATCAAGATTACGATAAAGGGCAAAAATTGACAGCTTAACATTAGTAATTGTATTTTGATCTATATATAGATAGTTAACATTATTGTTGATTATCTAAATTTATTACAAACATTCGATACTAAGAATTCTTAAAACGTAATCGTAAAGACTTAGGCATCCTTTCAATCACATAAGAGCTAAACAGCATTAATTGAAAAAGAATCTGCAATTACAAAATCCCAAATTTCACATAGAATATTAAGTTTTCAATTGAGAAAAGTGTTTTTATAAATGGAAATTCCGAATTTGCCATTTTTTAAAGTGCTTTTGTTATTTGAAAAAGCAGTATTTTAAATTGAAATAGTGATATTTCAATTTGTAAAAGCATTATTTATTTTATTAATAGTGCTATTTCTAATTGAAATATCTGAATTACAAATAAAAATAGTGGTATTTCTATTTAAAATAGTACTATTTTAAATTAGAAAATCCATTTTTCAAATTAAAATAACGGTATTTTTATTTAGAAAATGAATATTTTAATTAGAAATTGCAGTATTTTTATTTAAAATAGCGCTTTTTCAATTTAAAATAGTATTTTTTTTATTTGGAAAAGTGGCATTTGAATCAAAAAGTGATAATATTAAAATTTCAATTTCTATAACAGATTATTAAAATTCCAGCTAAAGATATTATTCACCGATATTAAGTCTTATCCCCGCAGTAATCCATCTTCCCGGCAGAGGAACACCACTAACTTCATAATAAGATTTGTTGAGCAAGTTTGTCGCTTTCAAAAATAATTTCCAACCGTTAAAGCTTCGGAAGAGTTGAGTATCGACAAGGAAATTATCCTCCGCATTAACACGGTTTTCATAACGAAGCTCCCAGCTTTGCTGAATACCTGCCCACCAGTTGTTTTCGATATTTATAATCAACTGATGACGGAGATATTGAAGCAGATATTGAGATTGAAATCCATTTGCAACTCTGCTTGAATTTAAATAGGTATAATCGATGCCGGCTTTATAAATCGGAAAATTATTTATCAAAGCTGAAGGATTTATTTCAAAGTCTAATTCCACACCGGCAGTGTTTATACTTGTTATATTTTGTGCCATCCACGGTTGTGAA
>JAJYSI010000192.1 GCA_021793635.1 Bacteroidota bacterium | reverse complement strand
ATATAGCTTACCGCATTGTTCTAATCTCAAATGCTCATTTGATGAACGAAGAAGCTCAGAACGCATTGTTAAAATCACTGGAAGAACCTCCGGCAGGTGTAATTTTTATTCTTACTACCGCGTTCCCTTCGCAGCTTAGAGAAACAATTCGCTCCCGCTGCAGCATAATAAATTTTCAGCCTTTAAATAATCAAGATATAAAAAATATTTTAGTCGAATATTTTCATATTGAACCAATGTTGGCAGAAAGGATTTCTCCGTTCGCTTCCGGTTCAATAATAAATGCTGTTAACCTAATTCAAAATGATTTTGAAGCATTACTTGAGAAAACAATATTCATCCTAAGGTATTCATTCGGAAGGAAATTCCATTCCGCCTTAGAACAGTTTAACCGAATTCTCTCAGATAACAATGTTGAAACGCTGAAGTTATTGATCAGCATGATAATTATCTGGTTAAATGATATCCAGAAGTTTAGACTTGGAATTAATGATTGTTATTTTAAAGATTACATTGAGACACTGGAAAAATTCAATAAAAGATTTCCTGAGGTTCCCTTAACCGGCATAGTTTATAAACTTGAATATCTTTCGTCGATTATTCAAAACAATATAAATATAAATTTGATAGCCTTAAACATAATTTATGAGCTATCAGCGTTAACATCAAAATAACGGAAGGCGCGAAAATGAAAAAAGTAGTAATAACAAACGCTAAAAGAACTCCTATTGGTTCGTTTAATGGTTCATTATCATCTCTAAGTGCGGCAAAGCTCGGCAGCATCGCAATAAAATCTGTAGTTGAAGAAGCACGTATAGATTCCAAACTGGTAGACGAAGTTATTATGGGAAATGTTTTAACTGCCGGACAGGGACAAGCACCTGCAAGACAGGCAGCTTTAATTGCCGGTCTGCATAATAATGTTGAATGCATGACTATAAATAAAATGTGCGGAAGCGGATTGAAAGCAGTTATGCTTGCGCATCAAGCCATTCAATGCGGAGATGCCGACGTAATAATTGCCGGCGGACAAGAGAGCATGAGCACTGCACCGTATCTTTTAATGAATGCAAGAAATGGTTACCGGCTTGGTAACGGTGAGATTATTGATTCTATTATTAAAGATGGACTGTGGGATGTTTACAACAATATTCATATGGGAAGCTGTGCAGAATCCTGCGCAAAAGATTTTAAATTTACCCGCGAACAACTTGATGAATTTGCAGTTCAATCTTATCGTCGCGCCATTGAAGCTCAGAAGTCAGGAAGATTTAATGATGAAATTGTAAAAGTTCCGATTATTCAAAAAGGTAAAGAAAGTTTTATAGAAACTGATGAAGAACCGACTAAAGTAAATTTTGACAAAATCCCTAACTTGAAACCAGTCTTT
Source organism: Bacteroidota bacterium (assembly GCA_021793635.1). Next base: position 5,229 of record JAJYSI010000192.1, on the reverse strand, counting down.
GAGAAGGATGGAGTTGTAACTGCTGCAAATGCATCAAGCATAAATGATGGTGCCGCAGCGTTATTAATTATGAGCGAAGAAAAAGCAAAAAAATTTGGTCTAACTCCTCTGGTAGAAATTGTAGCTCAGAGCTCAGCGGCAAAAGCACCAATTGAATTTACAACAGCTCCAGCCGATGCAATAAATAAAGTTCTGAAAAAATCCGAAATGAATTTAAAAGATATTGATTTATTTGAAATCAATGAGGCTTTTGCAGTTGTTTCGCTTGCCGTTAATAAATTACTGGGACTCGATCCTTCAAAAGTTAATGTCAACGGCGGTGCAATTGCTTTAGGTCATCCGATTGGTGCAAGCGGGGCAAGAATTCTCACTACTTTAATTTATGAAATGATAAAGCAAAATCTGAAGTACGGGCTTGCTTCTCTTTGCATTGGCGGAGGCGAGGCTTCGGCTCTTATAGTTAAAAATTATTCAATAAAATAGGAGGGTATAAAAATGGAAATAAAAAATGTATCTGTAATCGGCGGGGGAACAATGGGGAATGGAATAGCTCACGTCTTTGCACTAAAAGGTTTTAATGTTAATCTGGTTGAAATGAGCTCTGAACTGGCAGATAAAGCTCTTGTCTCAATCTCACAAAATCTGGATCGCCAAGTGAAAAAGGGAAGTATAACAGTAGAAGAAAAATCCAGAACACTTTCTAACATTAAAAAAATTGCTGGAGTAAATAATACTCCTTCCGATTCCGATTTAGTAATCGAAGCGATATATGAAAACAAAGAAGCTAAGCTGAATGTTTTTAAGGAGCTTCAAAATAAAATTAAAGATGATTCTATATTTGCATCTAATACTTCTTCAATTTCGATTACTGAATTGTCTGCACCTACCAGACCGGAACATTTCATTGGAATGCATTTCATGAATCCTGTACCTATGATGCAGCTTGTAGAAATTATTCGCGGATATTCAACCAGTAACGAAACCTTTGAAACGGTAAAGTCATTGGCGATAAAACTTGGTAAGACTCCGGTAGAAGTATTTGATTATCCGGGATTCATATCGAATAGAATTTTAATGCCGATGATTAACGAAGCAGTCTTTGCTTTAATGGAAGGTGTTGCTTCAGCTAAGGATATTGATACGGTAATGAAGCTTGGTATGAATCATCCAATGGGACCTTTAACACTTGCGGACTTTATAGGATTGGATGTTTGTCTGGCAATTTTAGAAGTCTTATACAATGGCTTTAATGATTCTAAATATCGCCCTTGTCCATTATTAAAGAAAATGGTTGCTGCAAAAAAATTAGGCAGAAAAACAGGCGAAGGCTTTTTTAAATATTCTTAATTGTGTCGAATATAGTTAAGGAAATTGGACTATTTGACTGTAATTTATTGGTGTTAATTTACTTAATTCATCTATTCTGAAGTTGTAAGTTTAAGCTGCTTAAGTTTCTTTGAATAAATCCAATCAGAGCCATTTTCGGTTAATTCTTTTTTGAAATCCGGATCAACTTGCCCGATTTGAATTAAAGATATGTTGTATTTGGAAATATTATTCTTAATTATAAAATAGCTTAAGGCAATGTTTGTTACACTGTCTGCTCCGAAATATATTCCTGCAGCATTTAAAACATTCCAATCTTTTTTAGATTTAAATATTCTTGGAAGACTTAGAAGAATTAAGCTTTCATTTTTAAGCATAGGGAGATACGATTTTCTAAATTCGATGATTTGTTCTTTTACTTTATGAAATTCATCAAGATATTCTTTTACTTGCTGATGTTCTTTGAATGGATTTAGTTTTTCAATTAATTTACTATTTACGCCGACAGAACATCTATCGCCGTAAAAAGTCTTAACAGAATCCAGAATTGCCAAATATTTTTGATCTGCCGGTTGAGCAAAAAGGAAATATTCTGGTAGAAGAATAAATGAAATTAAAATCAGAATATTGAATTTGAGTTGAATATCCATGAATTAAAAATAATTAGCAAAAGATAATTGTCCGATAATGTATATTATGTAAACTTGCTAATCTCCTATTTCGAAGTACCATTGTCGAAAATTGCGGAGACAAAAAGCTTAGGCTCAAATGTTTGCAGATCTTCAATTCCTTCTCCAACGCCAATATATTTTACAGGTATTTTTAATCTATTGCATATTTGAAAAATTACGCCGCCTTTTGCAGTGCCGTCCAGCTTTGTAATGACCAAACCGTTAAGGTCGGATACTTTAGAAAATTCTTCAACCTGCGAAATAGCATTTTGCCCGGTTGCACCATCAATAACAAGTAATGTTTCATGCGGAGCATCAGGAAGAATTTTCTTTATCGTCCGTTTAATCTTATTTAGTTCATCCATCAAATTAGACTTGGTATGAAGTCTGCCTGCTGTATCAATTAAAACAATATCAAAATTATTTTTGACGGCATGATTTATAGTATCAAAAGCTACTGAAGAAGGATCGGCACCTTGATCTCTTTGGATAATTTCAACACCTGCTCGTTTAGCCCAAACTTCTAATTGTTCATTAGCGGCAGCACGAAAAGTATCAGCTGCGCCTACAATAACTTTAAAACCGGATTTGCGAAAATTATGAGCCAATTTTCCAATTGTAGTTGTCTTCCCTGCTCCGTTTACGCCAACTATTAAAATAATATACGGAGTATGATTCTCGATTTCATTCTGACCGCCATTTGCCTTCTGCAAATCTACTATTGACGTAAGTTCTTTTTTTACAGTTTCTATAATGTTAAGATTTGTACGGTCTTTATCATTTTTTAATTGAGTACGAACGTTCTGAATTATCTTTTCGGAGGTATCAAATCCTATGTCAGAAGATATTAAAATTTCTTCTATCTCATCGATAGTCACGTCATCGATAACTGCTTTGCCGGTAATTGTCTCGGTTATTTTATTGAAAAGCTTCTCCCGTGTCTTAGTTAAACCGGATTTTAATTTATCAAAATTTATATTATTAAATATTCCCATAGTCTTTCTTTTTAATGAACTCGAATGCCCGATAAGCATAGCCTATTATTGAAATAATAATTAAAGCAATGCTTAAATTATAAAAGAATTGGAAAAATACATTTTCCTTGCTAACGTTTATAATTATTAAAAATATTACAAGCCCGATATTTGATACCGTAATTTTACCAAGTACATTTGATGGTAATATCTTTTTTATTTTTCGAGCGACAAAGATTCCGCCGATAAATATCAGCAAGTCCCGGCAAAGAATCAGCAGCAAATATGTGCCGTTTACTTTTCCAATAATAAATAATTTAATTATTACTACCCCGATGATCACTTTATCTGCAAACGGATCAATTATTTTTCCGAATTCTGTAACTTCGTGATATTTCCTTGCCAGATATCCGTCGAACGTATCTGTTAACGCAGCCAACAGACAAATCATCACAATGATTACCCTTGTATTAGATGATTGAAAGTCATCAAACAAAAACCAAAGCGGCAAAGCAAGAAGCAGCCTAATTAAACTTAGAAAGTTGGACTTTGTCTTTATTTCGTTGAAATTAATAATCATCTGATAACCGCAAATTTACCTAATTTCTCTTCAACATCATTGTTGGAATCATCAAGGCGAACGACTCTAAAAATATAAATTCCGCTGGGCAGCAAATTACCACTTTCATCTTTCAAATTATAATCCAAACCGCCGTCTCCATTTGTTTCTTCTATTTGATTTATTAGCTTACCGGATAGACTAAAAATGGTAACTTTAGCTCTACGCGGAAGATTAGCAAATGTAATTTTGCTTTCGCCGTTCATTATTCTCGCCGGACTTGGATAAACATAAACATCAGATAAATTTTGTGCATAGCTTGTAAGAACTACATAGCTTCCAGCTCCGGAAAGAATTTTTATGCTTCCGCTTTCCGCTGATGATATTATGTTTCGTACTTGCAGGGTGTATTCTATTCCAATCGGACCGATGGGTTTTTCTCCTTCAAAATTCAAATAAATTGTATTTTTGTTTTTGGGATCAATTTGTATGCTTGATACTTTGTTATCCGGAGTTAATATGTAATTATTTAAATTCATCGCTGAAGCTGAATCTATTGCAAGATTAAATGTCACCGATACTTTTCTTGAGTTTAATATTTCAAAATTTGTTATATAAAAATTAGGAACATTACTCGTACTGTCAACATTAAATTCAACTGTATCCGGAATTATCGGAGAACCATAATAATCATTAAGGTTGTTTTCAATTAACGTGTTCTTCCCTACCGGAAATGGACTGCCGAAAGATAGAAGATATGAATATTGACTTGCTGCAGAAATTGAGTTTGGAATTCCTAAATTCAAAACTAAAAATGAATTGAGGTTATCAATCTTGTTATTTATCCTACCCGAAAATGTAACTAAAAGATTATTCGAAGATACTGCTTTTACATTTACTATTTTAGCCGGAGTGTGCGAATATACTTCAACGATGTTACTTAGATTTGAAATAGGATTAAGTTTCGTTTGATCATAAGCTCTTACTCCAAAGAAATAATTTCTTCCGGTTTCTACTTGTGGGTCTACATAAAATTGCGCTAAAGTAGAATCGTAAAGATTCAAGCTGTCCTGCAAAGATCCTTTATAGATTAAATATTTCCCGGCATCGCCTGTCCAGGTCAACTTTATTATAGTTGAGTCAATACTAAAACCTTCTAAATTGAAAGGCGTACTGGCATAATTTGAAGGAGTAAATTCATAAAAGTTTATTCCTGTATTTGTCGGGAATGCAACTTCCGGTACTCCGTCCTTGTTTAAATCGCCGACAAAAATAGAACTTGAATTTATATTCTCTTTAAAAGAAATAATTTCATTCTGTCCGTTTTCATATTTTAAAATATATGAGTACGGATAATCGAAGACGATCAGTTCGTCCTTACCGTCGTTATCAATGTCTGCGAATCTCAATGCAGTTTCAGCTTTCTGGAATTGAGAATTGAATTCGGTAGTGGGATCAATAATCGCTTGGTCAAAAATATTGTAGACTGAATCTGCCGTCAATTTAAATACAAGCAAACGATAGTAAGGTGCAATATCAAAATTAGAAATTGAATGAAGCAGAACTGCCATTTCAGTACTTCCATCGCCTAAATAGTTTCCGGCAGCTAAAAGCGAGGTTGAACCTTGAAATCCCGTGGTAATTACTCTTCCCTTTTGATAATTGCCCTGACCTAAAATATTATAGCTGAAAATATCAC
>JAJYSI010000191.1 GCA_021793635.1 Bacteroidota bacterium | reverse complement strand
ATTTATTTATAGAAGGACATTATCTAAAGAATATCCTTGGCCCTTATGTCGCAAGTGTGTAGCTCCTAGATTCTTGTTGTTACCAATGCGTATGGACGAAATGTGGTGGATTGTTCTGCAGTGTACAATATAAAATAATAATCCCGCATAATTTCGCGGGTTGTTAAAAAATCCAAAATTATTTTGGACAGCGGTTACTTTTTTTTATTATTGCTCCGTCATTTTTAAACTCTTAAATCAAACTAAAAAAAATTATCGATGACCAAAATTAGACCGCTAAAAAGGTTCGGACAAAACTATCTTGCCGATGATAATATATTAAGAAAGATAGCGGAGGAAATTAATCCCTCCAGAGGTGATTTGCTAGTAGAGATTGGTCCCGGGCTTGGCGCATTAACAAAATTCCTTTATGAGCGGGTTAATAATTTAATCGCTGTGGAAATTGACAATAGAGTAATAGAAAATCTTTTGTCGAAATTTCCGGGGCTAAAATTAATTACCAGCGATATTTTAGAATTTGATATAAAAGGTTTATCAGTCGAAAAGGAATCAAAAGTTAGGATTGTAGGCAATATTCCTTATAATTTGACTTCGCCGATTCTTTTCAAGATGATCGAAAACAATAATTATATTAATGATGCCGTTTTAATGGTACAATTTGAAGTAGCACAAAGAATAAACGCCAAGCGCGGGATAAAAGATTATGGTATTCTTGCTGTAATAATTCAATATTTTGCTGATGTTGAATTATGCTTTAAGGTTTCGCCGAATGTTTTTTACCCAAAGCCGAAAGTTTTTTCCGCCGTCATACACCTTCACTTTAAGGATAATAATCTACTTCCGGAAGAAAAACAATTCTTTATTAAAGTGGTAAAAGCGGCATTCGGGAATAGAAGAAAGACTTTAAAAAATTCATTAAGTAATAGTATATTTGCAAACTTAAATTTTGAAGGAAGCGGAATAGATTTATCTTTGCGCGCCGAGCAATTGTCAATTAATGATTTTTTAAGGCTAACAAAATTTACTTACGAAAAATCTCAACTTAGTAATAACTAAACTACAAATAAAAAATATTCTCAAATCAGCGGATGGACTTACTAAAATCATTTATTTACAAACTAAAAGCTTACGACTTAGTTGTTGTTGTATTTTATATTTTTTTAATTGTCATAAATATAATCTTTCACAATAATGTAACGCACTGGATTATTTGGGATTTAGTAAACCTTTTAATCATCGGATTAGCATTTACAATTGCATATTTTGAATTTAAGCACGATAGTAAATTCTGGCGTATCATGCACTACTGGTATATTGCTCCCATAATTCTAATAACATTTAAGGAATTATATTATTTAGTTGAACCTATCAGACAGCATGACTACGATTGGCTTTTTATTAATATTGACAGGTGGATGTTTGGCGGAGACCCCGCCGCATTTTTGCTAAAATATTCCTTTCCTCTTCTCACAGAAATCCTTCAGATAGTTTACAGCATGTTTTATTTACTACCGATAATATTAGGCTTGACCTTATTAAAAGATAAAAAGTACGTAGAGTTGGACTATGCTGTTTTTTCTATAATCTACGGATTTTACTTATCATATCTTGGATATTTTGCATTACCGGGCATAGGTCCTAGATTTACATTGCATCACTTTTCCTTCTTAAACCAAAAACTTCCGGGGTTATGGCTCACTCCGTATCTAAGAGATTTTATCGATGCAGGCGAGTCCATACCTGCAGGAACCGCTAACCCCGCTGCTTTGGTGCAGCGTGATGTTTTTCCAAGCGGTCACACAATGATTACCTTAATTGTGATGTATCTTTCGGTTAAATTAAAAAGCCGCTCCCGGTATTTCTTTATTCCAATCGGAACACTTTTGATTTTTGCAACTGTATACCTTTGGTATCATTATGTTATAGATTTGTTTGGCGGTTTAGTTTTTATGATTTTTTCTATCTGGACTGGCAGATATATCTTTAATTGGTGGCGAAGAAAGCTTGGTCAAGAAGAATTTGAATATGATAAATTTAATAAGCCTGCTAAGTAAATAATATGAGTGACAAAAAAAATAAAGTAAAAAAGATTTTTGATTCGATCGCTTTCCGTTATGATTTCTTAAACCATTTGTTAAGCTTTGGTACAGATTATTATTGGCGGCGGAAAGCTCTTAAGCTAACCGGGTTGAATTCCGAATCCATCCTGCTTGACGTTGCATGCGGAACCGGTGACGTAGCAATCGAAGCTAGAAGGCAGGGAGTTATAAAGATCTTCGGAGCAGATTTCTCACTTAATATGCTGAAGCTTTTCAATAAAAAAAGTAATTGGATCAAAGGTCATAATTTCCAGATGGTTGCTGAAAAGATGCCTGTAAAGAATGAATCGGTTACTAATATTACCGTTGCTTTCGGAGTGAGAAACTTTTACGATATACAGGAGGGCTTTAATTCTTTTTACAGCGCATTAAAGAAGAACGGCAAAGCAACAATTATAGAATTTAGAATGCCGTCTAATCCAATTTTCAAACGATTATATAAATTTTACTTTAAAAAGATATTGCCGCTAATAGGCGGATTAGTTTCAGGCGACAAAGAAGCTTACAATTATCTTCCTAATTCAGTTGAAGAGTTCGACGAAAAAATAAATTTGCCCGAACTTCTACAAAATTCGGGCTTTAGAAAAATTGAAAAGTATTACCTTACTTTAGGCATTGTACAAGTTATTATAGCCACAAAGTAATTCTTTTCACCAAGACCTATTTTAGATGGTAAGAAAGCAAAGTTTGGGTTACAGTTGTAGTTGTATCACCCAGACTTACGCCGTTTCCGCTGAATGCACTGAACACCGCTCCGCTTCCCTGCCACTTTACAATTCCGATATTTTGGACAAGCCAAGCAAGGGCAGAGTAACTTTTTTGTGTAGGAGTTGCTAAAGGATTTGAAAGATTTGGAATGGTAAGAGTTAAAACAAAGTTTACTTCCGCGGCAGTTTGAGTTGACTGCCCGCTAGTTAAGTATAATGTAATAGGCTGCGTACCTAAATAATTCGCGGTTACATTTATTACAGGAATACTTAATAGACATAATTACTTCCATCCCCGTTAGGAAAGTAGACAGTGGTACCGCTAGATGTATTTGGGCTAACAGAATTGCTATTCTTGCAAGCATTAAACAAGATTCCGGTCGATATTATTAGCGTGAACAATAAAGGGCACTTCTAAATACTATCTTTTATAAAAATTTAACGCAAAGAACGCAAAGAATACGCAACGTTCGCAGAGAATATTGAAGTTTTTAGAAGTGCCCTAAAATTATTTTTTTCATAGTTATTCCTGCTTTTTTTTAATAATTATTTTTTTTAATTCATTAAAAGCAATTGACCTATGACTAATTTTATTTTTTTCTTCCATAGTCAATTCAGCCATTGTTTTTTGGTAACCCACCGGCACGAAGAATGGATCATATCCAAAACCGCGAGTGCCTTTTCCATCTTTTATAATTTCTCCCTGGACCTCACCAAATGCGGATATAAATTTATTGCCGTCATAAAACACAGCAGCGCAGACATATTTTGCTTTGTGCGGATCGGGAAAATTTTTCAACTCAAATAGAAGCTTTTCATTATTCTCTTTATCCGTAGCGCTTTCGCCGGAATACCGGGCCGAATAAACCCCCGGTCTGCCATCTAACTGTTCAACCAAAATACCGGAATCATCTGCAATTACCGGAACTCTAAAATTATCATAAACCGTTTGGGCTTTTATTTTAGCATTCTCCTCGAAAGTGGAGCCGTCCTCAATTATATCCGGAATATCCAGACCTAATAACGATACAATTTTGAATTCCTTCTCTCCAAGGATTTCAGAGACTTCAATAATTTTCCCTTTATTCTTCGAAGCAAAAATTATATGATTCATCTTTGGGAAATCCTTGTTCTAACCTTATAAAAAATATTTATAAGAGCGCCTACCGACGTCATAGAATTTAAGATTGAAAAAACCATATCCCCTAAGAAAAATGAATACAGCATAAGGGAAAAACTACCTATACTATTTAGAACTAAAAAATATCCATTAACTCTGCAATGTTTTTCTTTAATCGTATCAAAGGTTTGGGGCACCCAACTTGCCGCTAACGTAACTAATCCTATATACCCTATTATGTGCATTATGATTCCGTAATTTTATAATATTAAAAATTTTACGTTAATTAAAAAGTACTAAGATCTTGATTCATTCAATATATCTTCTGTCACCTCAAAGGCATATCTTAAGTGAGGGATCACAATAGAACCGCCTACAATTAGCGCCACGTTAAAGCTTTCATAAAGCTCCTCTTTAGTTGCGCCTTCTTGAATTGCTCTATCGATATGATAAAAGATACAATCGTTGCAGCATAAAACCATTGAAGCTACAAGCCCCATCAATTCTTTTGTTTTAGAAGGCAAAGCGCCGTTAATATAAGCCTTATTATCCAGGGCAAAAAATTTATTAAAGTCTCTAAAGCCAGAGTTTAAGATTTTATCATTCATATCAACACGATATTTTCGCGTATCTGATGTTGTTTTTTTCATTTAATTTTCGTTCATTATTTTGATTTTTTTAGTTGGTAAATATACTGCACAAGATTAGAAACTAAAACTGAAATAAGATTTGATTAAACAAAAGTGAGCGGGGTGTTGGAGTCATGGAAAAATGGAGTAATGGAGTAATGGAGTAATGGAGTAATGGAGTAATGGAGTGGTGGAATAGTGGAGCGGTGGAGATTTTAGCTTACAGGTCTTTAGCCATTTCATAGTCATCCATTAAGAAGCCGCCACCAATGTCCTGCACTATTGAACCGAGATTCTTGAAGCCAATTTTCTCATAGGCTTTTATGCTATTAATATTATTTTTATTTACTGTTAGGGTTATTTTCTTTAATCCCTTTTCCTTGGCTAAATCCTCCACAAATTGAATGGCTTTCCGTGCAAATCCTTTTCCGCGCTCATGAGACTCTATGTATATTTTGCTTAAGAAGAGGTCGCTAACTCTTGATATTACACTGAGATATCCGATTGACTTATCATCTTCTCTAATTATAAAATATTGATATCCGCTTCTTATTTGTTCAGCAATTGCCTCTCGAGATTGAAATTTTTCCAGCATATACTCGACCTGATCTTTGCCGATAATTGGCGTATAATGCTCAGTCCAAATTTCTTTTGCTAATGTCTCTACAACTACTATTTGACTTTCGGTTATAACTTCTTCAAACATTTTTTGATTCGACAAAATATTGATATCCATTCCGGTATTTTTATAATTGACAAATTTTATAGTGATTGGAAATCGTCAATAACAATTCTATATAAAAATATCCCGGTTGTCAAATGTAATCTTTCACCGGGATATTTTAGAAATCTATTATAAGGGCACTTCTAAAAACTTCAATATTCTCTGCGAACGTTGCGTATTCTTTGCGTTAAATTTTTATAAAAGATAGTTTTTAGAAGTGCCCATAATAAACTGTTTTTCAAAGCTACTTAATTAGAAGCCCAATTGTATACATCAAAAGCGCTGATAGTCCCTAATAATCCTCCATCAACTGATTCAACATTGCCAGGATTATAAGAGACTGTCACTACATCTTTTTGAGTAAATGGAGTGCCAATTGATATAAGGATTGTAGTATTGTCATTTTTCTTTAAAGATGCATTAATCTTTTCAGGAAAAGGGGAACCGTTTTTGTTTAAAGAGAAACTTTCTCCAGAGATTGATTGGTTTTTCATTGGTTTATTGAATGTCAGTTCTAAATGCTTCCCATCTTTTTTGACAATTGCAGACATCAGTATAGGATTAGATCCTTTTGCTGAATTAGCAAAAGATGTAATGCCGTATCCATAAGGGAACAAAGGATGGTATACGCTATCACCTACGTTAATCGGAAGTTGGTTCATACTGCTGAACCAGGTATGAGAAAGCAATCCTTTAGGAGCATAATCACCAAAAAGCACATCTGATACGCCTTCGCCTTCCGTACCCGGCAGCCATGCAGCTATTATTGCATCCGAGAAGTGTAGTATGGGTTCAAGAATCATAGGCCTGCCGCTTATTAAAATAACAACAACCGGATTTCCGTAGCTTTTCATTTTTTTGATTAAGTCGATATCGGATTTTGATAAACTGAGATCGGTTCTATCGCCTCTACCTTCAGCATAAGGCTTTTCACCTATTATCACCACAGAATAATCGGCTTTTGTATTTGAGAAATCTCCTGTAGCTGAATAATCAATTTTATCTTCAGGGGCTTCGGCTCTCATTCCTTGCAGAATAGTAGTACCGGGAGTAACGTCTCCTCCCTTGCCCTGCCACGAGATAGTCCAACCTCCGCATTGGTAGCCGATGTTATCAGCATGATCGCCTGCAACAAGAATTCTTGCATTAGATTTAGGAACCGGCAAAACACCGTCTTTTCTTTTTAAGAGTACTAAAGACTCTCTAACGCACTGGCGAGCTACCTGGCGATGGCTATATGAGCCGACGGAATCAATTAATGATTTATTTGCATAAGGTCTTTCAAATACTCCAAGCTCAAATTTTATTCTCAGAATACGGGAAACTGCGTCGTCAATACGGGAC
>JAJYSI010000190.1 GCA_021793635.1 Bacteroidota bacterium | reverse complement strand
CCCGGTTCTTGAAAGTAATCCTTAGCTTGTAATGAATTATCTTCTTCCAAAGGTAAATTACTGAAATCCCACTCTAAGTTTGTATCATTTTTCTCTTCTTTAGTTTCAATCAAATCTTCAACTGGTAATTCATCAATATTTTTCCCGGCAATATTAACCTCTTCATCCTTATTCTCATCCGGAGTAACAGTTGAGGGTGCTTCAGGTTCTATATCCCTTTCTGTATTATTTTTCAATGCTTCATCATCTTTCTGTCCCATTACATTAGCCTCCGGTTCAATTATCCATTGCTTTCTTAAATTATTTCTTGACAAATTATCCGAAATATTTTTTTGAAATGATTCACTTGAATTTTCTAAAGGAAGGTTATTTTTGACAACAGGGTTCTGTGCTATTATTTCAAGGTACTCGCTGTGATTTATCGCAAATATCAAACAATTTGTCTCGGCGACTGCCGATGATTTCCTTGGCGTTTTTTCTATAAATTCACTTTCACCAAAAAAATCATTTTTAGTTTTAGTCCCAATAATTGGTGCGCCGGCAGGATTTGGGAATTTTATTTTTACTTCTCCGTCCACTAATAGATAAATTTCTTCACTACTGCCACCATTTTGAAAAATTACTTCACCTTCTTTTATAGCAGTAAGGTTTTTTGAACTGAAATTAATTTTTAATTCCGCTTCACTAATCCCGGCAAAAAGCTTATTGCCGGTAATCAATACGGAATCTTTGTTTTGAGACATAAGATTGATTTATATTTGTCTTCAACATTAATATTATTAAACAATATAATTATAATGAATTCCGTAGAAATAGAAAACGGCATTACCCATATTTATGAAAACGATGACCGCCTTGCAAAAGTTATTGATGCCTCGGAGAAATGCCGGCTGAAACCGAAAAATGATTATCTTAATGAATTATTATTTTCCTGAATTTCAACTTACATTAAACTAAATTTGTATGAATCCTTAAATAAAAAATTGCATCACATGAACGAAGAAGAAATTATCGAATCGGCAAAAACCGGTGACCGTAAGGCAATGGCTCTGCTTGTCAAAAGTTACGAAAAAACAATTTACAACTTTGCCTTTAAAATTTGCCGCGACCCCGAACGAGCCGAAAATATAATGCAGGAAACTTTCCTAAGCATGGTTAAATCTCTTAACCAGTTTGACGGAAATTCAAAACTCTCTACGTGGCTTTACCGTATTGTTGCCAACCATTGCTTGATGGAAGTTAGAAAAAACAAACATCAATTTGTTTCTACCGATGATAATGAAGATGGATTTTATGAAAATAATTTTGCGGGTGATTGGAATCTTGAACCACAAAATATACTTGAGAATAATGAACTGAAAAAAATTCTCGATGATGCAATTACTAAACTCTCTCCGGATTATAGAATAGTCTTTTTGCTTCGTGATGTTCAAGGCTTATCTACCGAAGAAACCGGCGAAATTACTGAGCTTTCGGTTCCAGCTGTTAAATCAAGACTTCATAGAGCTCGGGCATTTTTAAGAAAAGAATTAAATGAGGCGTTTAAAAGATGAATGAAAATAATGTTACTTGTAAAGAGGTAATGAGCCATATTTGCGATAGTCTCGGCGAAGAGCTTGATTCTCCCAAATGCGTTGCAATAAAGAATCATCTTGATGAATGCCCGGACTGCCGCCAATATTTTAACTCGGTTGAAAAGACTATCGAATTTTATAAATTATACAACCTGGAATTTAATCCCGATGCACACAATCGACTAATGAATATTCTCGGACTCGAAGATTGAAAAACTTATAAAAACACGGATGTTACAGTATTCCATACTACATGAATCTGTGCAAAACCCGTGTTCTGTTTTTCTAAAACTCGTCTGTTACACATCCCTCTGTAGCAGATGAAACATTCTTTATATACTTCAACAAAATTCCACTAGTAGCCTTGAATGGTGGTTGCTTCCATTTATTCTTTCGATCCGCTAAGACTTTTTCATTTACTTCAACATTCAAACTATTTTTTTCGGCATCTATCGTAATAATATCTCCGTTTTCAACCAAAGCAATATTGCCTCCGGTCTGTGCTTCCGGCGTTATATGCCCAACGACAAATCCATGAGTCCCGCCTGAAAACCTTCCGTCGGTAATCAACGCTACACTTTTACCGAGTCCAACACCCATTAATGCTGCTGTTACTTCGAGCATCTCTCGCATTCCGGGTCCCCCCTTCGGTCCTTCATAACGAATAACAATTACATCTCCTGAAGCTATCTCTCTATTCTCAATTGCGAGCAAAGTTTCTTCCTCAGAATTATAAACCTTTGCCGGACCTGAAAAACGCAGCCCTTCCTTACCTGTAATTTTTGCAACCGCTCCTTCCGTTGCTAAGTTTCCGTATAGTACCTGTAAGTGTCCGGTCTTCTTAATCGGTTCGTTTATAGAGAAAATTATTTTCTGTCCTTCTTTTAAATCCGGTACCGATTCAATATTTTCTGCAAGAGTTTTACCGGTGACGGTTATACAATCTCCCTGCAAAAATCCTTCCTTCAATAAAAGCTTTTGCACAGCAGGAACGCCGCCGATTTCATACAAGTCTTCCATAACAAATTTTCCGCTCGGTTTTAAGTCGGCTATGTAAGGAGTCCGGTTCGAAATCTCTTGAAAATCCGTTAACGTAAGTTTTACTCCTGCAGCTTTTGCTATTGCAACCAAATGAAGCGCTGCATTCGTAGAGCCGCCCAGGGCAATTACAACTGTTATAGCATTCTCAAATGCTTTTTTTGTCATAATATCGCGTGGCTTTAAATCCAATTCCATTAGATTTAGTATCGCTTTTCCGGAATCATAACATTCTTTTGCTTTTTGATCGCTGTTTGCCGGGCAAGATGAACTGTATGGAAGGCTCATACCTAAAGTTTCTATTGCCGATGCCATCGTATTTGCAGTATACATACCACCGCAAGCTCCTGCGCCGGGACATGCATGATGAAGAACGTTTTCAAGATCATTTTCCGAAAATTCTTTTGATAGAAATTGCCCATAAGCCTCAAAGGCTGATACAATATCTAATTTCTTTCCTTTATAAAATCCCGCTCTAATTGTCCCGCCGTAAATCATAATACTTGGTCTATTCAGCCGGGCCATTGCCATAACTGAGCCGGGCATATTTTTATCACAGCCGGGTAATGCAATTAAGGCATCATACCATTGCGCACCCATAACAGCTTCAATTGAATCGGCAATAATATCTCTTGAAGGTAGTGAGTATTTCATACCTTCCGTTCCCATAGCAATGCCGTCGCTTACTCCGATAGTGTGAAAAATTAATCCGATCAATCCGCTATCAATTACACCTTTTTTTACAAGCTTCGCCAAATCATTTAGGTGCATATTGCACGTATTGCCTTCCCATCCCATACTTGCAATACCTACCTGAGCTTTCTTAAAGTCGTTATCGGTTAACCCAATTCCGTGTAACATAGCTTGAGAGCCAACCTGCGAACGCGATTCAGTTAATCTTTTACTGTATTTGTTTAAACCTTCTTTCATCTTTACCTCTATGATTTGCAATTATTATTGAATAAAATCTGTTACATAAATTTCTATACTTACACTTAAACTTGATCTTGAACTTAAACAGACATAGTTCATATTCAAGTTCAAGCGTTCAAACTCAAACGTAAGCTCAAGTATCCTTTGTTTTTGAATCTCAAATGTACGAAATAAAAAAAAATATTGATAGAGAATGTTGAAAAAATATGAGAAATCCCCTGTAAAGCGTAGTTACCAAAATTAATCTTGGTATATGTTAGTCGTCCTGCCCTTAGAACCTCGCTATCGGCCATTTTGTCACACCAAAGTCTTTTTTTCTATATTTTTTGCCTAAATTTTCCCATTTCTACCAGGCTTCTAACAAGCCTATGACAAGCCTCCACCAAGTCTATAATTCTTATCCAAATATTGCAGAAAAAATAGTGTGACAAAAATGGCACAGTCTCATTTAATAGCAACTCCAATAACTTCTCTGCCAAACCAGGTAGAATAATGGAATGTTGGAGAATTTCCTACTTTCCCATTCTTCCACTATTCCATCATCCCGGTTTTTAGAGATTCCCTTTAGTAATTTTTTTTATTATTGATGATATTATCGCTGCGGATTTCTCTTTGACCTCATTAAAAATAATCACGTTTGTCTTAAGAAATTCCCCGGCGGTTACTTGGTTGGAAAGGCTTGAACAATTTATAAGTACATTTAAATAAGCTCCTTCTGCAGATGCCGAAATTAATGAAGCCGCTACACCGGCATCAGAAAGGGAATTTTGATTTCCTCTCTCTGAAATAATTCTTATCAACGGCAGAACTTCATTACACCTTCTTATAACTTCTGCGGGAACTATCGCGGCTTCCCAAGTAGCATTTTGAATTTTTTCATTCCTGAAATTAATCTGCGCCTCGTTATCCTTGGATAGCTTAAATGCTTCCATTACCCGGTCGAACGCTTCATTATCTCTCTTTGCAAATTTTAAGAAGTCATTTTTGAATGAAGATAAGCTTTCTTTAATTCTAATTGCTTCAGGTTCAAAATCTAAGTATTTCTTTTTACCAATAGTCAAATTGCATACCATAACCCCAAGGCTGCTTGCCAAAACTCCACAAAGCGCGGCAACATTACCTCCTCCGGGAGTAGGGGAGTTTGAAGAAAGTTCATCTAAATAATTCTGTATGGATTTTTCTAAATTCATTGGTGTCCTCTATTTTTTGTCAAATCATGTAATCGATAATCTTTTCGTTCTTGATAAAATAATTGATTGAGCTAAGCCCGAGTTTCTCTATTGCTAAATCTACTAAAGATTTTTCGTCCATGCTTCTTCCTTCTGCATAATATTTCCCTGCCTGAATTAATGCTTCCAAAGGAACAAGCCCGACAATTTCGCTACCGCCAATTTCAACCCCAAGCCTGCTTGCTTCTTTCTTTGCTTCTTCAAACGCAACATGAAGAGGCGTAACATTATAGTTTGTCAAATTCATAGAAACCTGCGTTATGTGAAATTTTTCTAAGGATACACCCATTGCCTTTACTGACTTTAGCCTCCCTGGTTCTTTAATGACTTCTCCTTTTATCTTTATTACTTTTCCGTTTTCGTCGCGCTTAACATGTCCGGATTCTCTTAAAAGTTCCCCTATTCCTTTTGCAAATTTTACATCTTGCGATTTAATATTTACATTAAAGGCAATTAAAAAAAATCTTGCGCCGGTAACAATTGCCCCAAGCTTTGGGTTAAACTTGCTTGTTCCGTAATCGGGAAGCCAATTGGGATTTTTTAATTTTTCTTCTAAACCTTCGTATTCACCTTTGCGAATTTCAGAAAGATTTTTTCTCTCCTTAATTCGTGCCGCTGCTTCATATAAATAAACCGGGATATCTAATTTCTCTGATATTATTTCAGCGTAAGACTCGGAGATTTTTACGCAATCTTCCATTGTTACATTTTTTACGGGGACGAAGGGGACGACATCAATGGCGCCTAACCTCGGGTGTTCACCTTTGTGAGTTCTCATATCAATGTTTCTTGCTGCAGCCATGCTTAAAGCCACAGCTCCATTTAAAATTCCTTTTTCATTTCCGGCTATTGTAACCACTACTCTATTGTAATCGCCGTCCGGTTCAAGACTAAGCAGGCTACAATTTTTAATGCCTTCTAAAGAATGCTTTATTTCATCAATGGTTTCTTCATTTCTTCCTTCACTAAAATTCGGGACACATTCAATAATCTTCATTTTACTTTCCTTTATCTTTTTCCAGTTCAAAGTATTTAGTTTTACGCAGGCCTCTTACCGAAAAATTATTTTACTGCAAGATAAATAATATTTACTAAATCAGGAATAACAATTGCAGCCTTTGCCTGTATTTTAGTCCAATATCTCAAATTCAAAAGATGATTTAATCCATTTCCCCGAAACAGTGTTTAATGAATTTTCTACAAAGGTTACATGATTATCTATGTCAATAAAAATGACCGTTGAGGAGCGGGTTCCATAATAAGGTGTTGCTACAAAGATCGGTGACACAGCTCTCTCTATTTCCAACCCTACTCCGGTATCAGGCAGCACATTATCCGGAGGAGTAGATCTATCGGACAGAATTTCAAAAAGATCCCAATCATCTATATTTTGCCTCATCAAAATTTTCGAAAATGATTCTTTGCTCTTCTCGACTTTATACCAAGGCGTGTCAAGTAAGTAATTGCTTAAGCCGTATATTCCAGGTTTAAGTTCAATCGATTTCTTAGTTTGATTTGAAAAATAATTCATTTCCTTTATATTACCGAAAATTAAATTATAACCGTTGTATAAATCTGATTTTTCTTCTAATCCTTTTATATAATCAACCGGCGAATAATTATTGAACAAAAAATCTGTAACAAGTTTTCCTCTTGTTGGTGCATCTTTCTTCAGATTTTTTATGTCTCTGTAATTTGTAATTGCGGAAAATTTTCCGGAGGTGGTTAAACCGAGCCACGATCCCCCAGCTTCAAAATCTTTTCCTGCTAATATTTCCGGTTTATCTTCCCAGAAATGAGCAGGCGATGCCGGACGATTATAAAATTCATCACGGTTGGCAGCAACAATCAGATTGTAACGGGGGTGATTTTTATAAGAAAT
>JAJYSI010000189.1 GCA_021793635.1 Bacteroidota bacterium | reverse complement strand
TCTTGACCATCATACTTCTAATTTTATGGTAAACTTCGGAAACGGAACTTATCAATTTCTTTCTGCTGCTGCTTTTGCAATTCCGGGATTAGTATTCCATGATGAAACTGCCATTAGAACAGGCAGCAATATTGCCGAAGCAATTTTAACTACCGGTATTTTTGTGCAATTCCTAAAAAGAATAACAGGCAGACAAAGCCCTATTGCTTCAACAGAGAATGGGGGGGACTGGCATTTAGGACCAAGTATAAGTCAGTATCAAAAAAATCAACCTAAATATTATTCATTTCCTTCCGGTCATTTATCAACTGCTACTGCAGTTATTACAGTGATTGCCAATAATTATCCTGACCAGAAATGGATTAAACCGGTCAGTTATCCTTTATTAGCTTTGCTCGGATTTTCCTTGGTTAACAAAGGGATGCATTGGTACAGTGACCTTCCTCTCGCTTATTTCCTCGGATATACCTTCGGAAATATTGCTGCACCTCCAAGAAGCGATTCACCGGCTATACATTCCCAACCTGATAAACCAAAGCTATCAATGTTTCCTTCGGTTGGCTTTGATGACGTTCAATTTCACTTCTTATTTACTTTTTGAGTTGATAAAGGGATTTTATCCCTTTATCTTGGATAGGTAGAACAAAGCTAACTTTAAAAGAAAAATTAGGTGAAATTATGAGGACAATATATTTAAGAAAAGACGAGAATGATTTTACAAGAAAAATCCTTATTGACATGGCGTATCTCGTAAGTAACAATAAGATCAGGCTGCCGAAATATTATTATGAAGAAAACCTTTATCTTCCTTACCAAAAATTAGAAAGTAACAGCGGAGCAGTCGAAAAGTACTTTTTAACGAAAGATAAAATAATTTCCGAAGATGCGGATTTTTATTTTTTCAAGTTCATTTTTAGACATAATCAAGTAATCGATGTTGCCGATTAGTAATCCTTTTCGTCATGAATCAAAAAGATATCGTAAAACTAAAATCCCGCCTTCCGAAGAAACCCGGAATTATGGGAAAAGAAAATTATTTTAACTCCGCTGTTTTAATTCCTCTTATTTTAATAAAAGGTGAATATCATCTGCTTTTTGAAAAGAGGGCTGCAGGAATAAGACAGGGTAGTGAAGTATGCTTCCCGGGTGGTGAATTTGATCCTGGTATAGATAAAAATTTTCGTGATACTGCCGTTAGAGAAACATTTGAGGAGATTGGCGTAAAGAAAAGTAAAATAAAAATAATCGGTCAGCTTGATACGCTAATTGGTCCTATGGGCGTTACAGTCGAACCTTTTATAGGAGTTTTAGATTTACCGGGAATCTCAAAAATTGTTTTTGACAAGAACGAAGTTGAAAAAATATTTACCGTCCCATACTCTTTTTTTGAAAGGAAAATACCTGAAAAATATTCCGTTAGACTTCAGGTCAATCCTATTGAGGTTGATGATAAAGGAAATGAGATTAAAACTTTTCCAGCCGCTGAGCTTCATCTTCCTCCCAAATACAATAAATTATGGCACGGTAAACAACATTCCATTTTTGTTTATAAAACTTCAGGTGAAGTAATTTGGGGAATTACGGCTGAGTTAATCCATGAGTTGGTTTCTCTATTCACTAAATCTTTCAATTAGAGAAGGAGGGTATTTATACCCTCCGGAATCTCATTTATCTATAAAATCTATTTGTCATTTTCTGCAAATTTCTTTAACCGTTCCCATTTTATAAAAAGCTCATCAGATTTTGATTTATAATGGTTAAATACGTCATGCTGTCCTTGAGTTGGTTCGGCATCGGAGCTTTGAACAGCAGTAACCAAGTCGGCGAAAATATTAGCGACTTGAGAAAAACTATCTTTTCTGCCGTCAGCCAGTGCTGATAAAGAATCTTTAAGAGGGATAGAAATTCTATCCTTCTCATCCCTTAAGATATTCTCAATCTCCGTATGTACCGAGATTATTTTAACTAAATTGGAGTCAATTAAACTTGCAAAGTCAAACTGCTTTTGCAATTTGGATTCGCTTTCGTGGATGCGGGGATCTTCTTTAATTTCAAGCTGTTGTGTGTACTCACTTCCGTCTGTTTTTAATGTAATCGAATATCTTCCAGGGAGTGCAATCATTCCTCTCGGTTCAAGTGGTGTGCGGTCATGCCACAGCGCGGCTATGGAATAATGATAAGAAAGAGCAGGTGGACGAGTATACCTTAAATCCCATACAAATCTATGCATCCCGGATATATTCGAAAGTTTATCGTTAGAAGATATCCATCCTCTTTCAAAATAACGATTTGCAGGTAAACTCTTAATGTTATCCTGGGAAGTAAAACTTCGAACGATTCTTCCCTTTGCATCCCTTATGATTATAGAAATATTACCAGCATTGCCATCCTTCAGCCAATAATCAATAATCGCTCCGTCAGGCGGATTCTTACCAAGTGGTATTTCACGAGGATATGGAGTATCATGATTCTCATCCCCGCGCATGCGCCATGCCGGTTCCGGATGAAATAAATGAGCAGATTGGGAGATGATATTTTGAGAAATTTCCCGCAATGGCTCAAGGTCATCTAAAATCCAAATTGCTCTTCCTTGTGTCGAAGCTATTAGATCACCGTTATGAATTAAAAGATCAGTCACGTTTGTCGTAGGAAAGTTTAGAGAAAGCGGCTGCCAATTATCTCCGTCGTCAAACGATACATATACTCCCCGGTTTGTTCCGGCATAGAGTAATCCTTTGCGTACCGGATCAGTGCGGACAACATTAACAAATTCATCATGAGGTAATCCGGTTATGATTTCCTTCCAGGTCTTTCCGTCATCAGTAGTTTTAATTATTAGAGGTTTAAATAGTCCTAACCTGTGAGTATTTACTGCAGCGTAAGCACAGTTTTTGGAAAATGGCGAAGGATCAATTGCATCAATGCGAGACCAAAGAGGAACAAGATTCGGAGTAACATTCCTCCAATTTTTCCCGCCGTCATTTGTAAGTTGGATAATTCCGTTATCCGTTCCGATCCAAATCACGTTTTTATTAATGGGGGAGGGAGCGATGGTATATATAGTCCCGTAGCCATCCTCACGCGCTTGATTAAGTGTAGGGTTTTTATATTTTTTTGTGCTTCCAATTTTCCCAGTTAAATCGGGGCTTATAATTTTCCAATGGTTTCCGTCATCCAAAGAGCGGAAAAGATATTGAGCGCCGAAATACAATGCGTAAGGTTTAACAGGTGAAAATACAAGAGGCGTAATCCAGGTGTAACGGTACCGGACTTTTGTCGGGAAGGCTCCGTAGCTTGAAACCGGCCAGGGCGAAACATTCGCCACTTGTCTAGTCTTTTCATCAAATCGTGAGACGTATCCTCCGAGTCCGCTTCCAAAAACCAAATTTGAATTACCGGGTTTTGGTACTTCATAATCGCGCTCATCGCCGCCGACGGGATGCCAATCTTTATCTTCGATGACACCGTAAGGACCGCGACTTAATATTTCTACAGTACCGTTATCTTGTTGTCCGCTGTAAATTCTATACGGGAAGTGATCATCAACAGCTAAATGATAAAACTGTCCGGTTGGCTGATTATACCAGCTTGACCAGCTTTCTCCGTTGTTAACGGAAACTACAGCGCCTTGATCTGAAGCAGCGATCATGTGAGTTGTATCTTCAGGATTTATCCATAGATAATGATAATCATCTCCTCCCGGAGCGCCCTTAAAAAATGTAAAATGTTTTCCACCGTCAACAGAACGGTTTATTGATCGACCCATTACATAAACAATATTTGCATTTTTTGGGTCAACAGTAACCCGGCTAAAATAAGAATTAGCAAGTGCGCCGTCCTTATTAACAAAAAGCCAGCTATTGCCTCCGTCACTTGAGCGGTATAATCCGCTGCTGTTGCCTTGTGCTATAACCGTAGCATAGACTATTTGTCCTCCACTATTATTAGCAACCGCAAGACCAATTCTGCTTAACTGCCCGGAAGGGAGTCCGCCCCCGTTTAATTTTTTCCAATGTTCACCGCCGTCCACGCTTTTATATATACCGGAGCCGAAACCCATTTGCGGGTCAAAATAATCGAGCCATGGATGCATTTGAATTTGCCAAAGCGCTGCGTAAATAATTTGAGGATTTTTAGTATCGGAAGCTAAATCAACTGCGCCGGTGCTATCGTTTACATACAAAACATGTTTCCAGGTTGTACCGCCGTTAGTAGTTAAAAATATTCCCCGTTCTTTATTTGGTTTAAATACTTGACCTAAAGCGGCGACAACGATGCGATTAGGATTATTCGGATCGATTAAAATTTTCCCGATTCGATGAGTTGCTTTCAGTCCGATATTTTCCCAACTTTTGCCGGCGTCATTTGAGCGATAGATTCCGTCGCCAGGAAGAATATCATAACGTAAGGCGACTTGTCCAGTTCCTGCATAAATAACATCTGGATTTGACGGAGCTACCGCAATCGCTCCGATTGAAGAAGATTTTTGATGCTGCATCAGCGGCTGCCATGTATTTCCGGCGTCATTTGTTTTCCAAACACCTCCGCCTGCAGCTCCAAAGTAAAAAGTATTCGGCTCAGAAGGAACACCTGCTGACATAGTAGCCCAACCTGCGCGAAATGGACCGACAAGCCTCCACTGCATACCCGAGTAACATTTTTGAGGTATCGGCTGGCTCAAGCTTGTAACGGAGAAAAAAAATAAAAGAAAAGAAATAACAGGTATCAATAAATGAAATGTTTTTAATTTTTTTTTGAGATTGTTAAGTGAGTAACTTAAGCTGTTTTGGAAGAGGGGCGACTTTATCATTACTTTCATCTTTCCTATTTAGAAGAATTAATGTTTTTAGAAATTTGTTTAATCAGATTGAACTAACCTATCATATCAAAATATAATAAATATTTTATTTAAAGTGAGTGAGAGAAATACAAAGATGTAAGCAACTTTTTGAGCGGTGATATTTTTAATTTACCTAACGGCACATACAATATAAATGATAAAGGCTCTTATGCAACAATAAGTGAATATGATTCTAAAGAAATGGCGTCTTGTTTTATAGAGCATCATAAAAAGAATATAGATGTCCAGATAGTACTAAAGGGAAGAGAGAAGTTTGGTGTTTGCAATATTATAGAATGTAAAAGTTTGGGTTTTGACAAGGCGAAAGATTTCGGGAAACTAGAAGGTGGAGTAAGCCTTTTAGAGTTAAACGGAAGTAATTTTGCTATAGTATTTCCGCAGGACGGGCACATGCCAAAAGTTTGTTTTGAAAATAAACCTGAGAAGGTAAAAAAAATAGTAATAAAAGTTCCGGTAGAAGTTTGAAGGAAAATACAAAATTAAAATTTCTTTCATTAAATTTTTGAGATTAAAATAAAAATCTCTATTTTTGGTCTCCAAATTTTGGGCAGATAGCTCAGTCGGTAGAGCAAAGGACTGAAAATCCTTGTGTCGGGGGTTCAATTCCCTCTCTGCCCACTCCAGTGTGCGAAAATTACCGTGTTTTCGCACTTTCTGTTTTAAAGCGGACAATTACTTTCCTGATTGGTTGGCTTTTGATTCCTTTAAAATGAGGAATTATTAATCAAAATAGCAATCAAATTTTTTCAACAATTCAATGAGCTTAATAACGAAAAACCCTTACCGGAAAATCTTAGCCGACTAAAGCTACTTTATCTTTCTATAAGTTTCTGCTCAGGGACAGGATATACAACTTTTTTCTTTTTCAAATTATCACCTAAACAACTCTGAATGAGAACCGGTTCTTACTACAATCAATTCATTACCAACAATCCTATAAATTAAAAGCCAATCCGGTTCTATATGGCATTCACGATGTTTCATATAATTGCCTTTCAAAGAATGGTCTCTGTATTTGGCTTCAAGTGGCTCACTGTGTTGCAATTTCTTAATCACATTGTTTATTTGTTCAATATTCTTCCCTTGCCTTGCTGCACTTCTAAGGTCTTTGTTGAATTGATTGGAGTAGTGAACAGTTAATATCATTTGTTTGAAGTGTCTTTCTCATTAAGAATATTCTCAAACATTTCATCTACATCTTTATAGCCCCTGCTATAAATACCTTTCTCAACTTCTTCCATTGCAGCTAATGTTTCTTCATTTGGTATCTTAAACTCAAAAGGAATTCCCTGATGAATTACCAAGCCTTTTAACAGTAGCCGGACGCCTTCACTCTCACTTAAACCAAGCCTCTTAAAAATCTTGTTGGATTCTTTTTTCAATTTCGGTTCTACTCTTGTTCTTACTTCTGCTGTTTTCATTGTTTCACCTATGTAAATAAACGTTCCTTGTTTGTGGAGCAAAATAATGCTAATAACGCAAAGCTGCAATGTCCAAATTTTTTCGAGTATTTTCTTAAAAACAAAGAAACCTTGTAATTATTTAATCTACAAGGTTTTATGAGTGTGCGCCCGGAAGGATTCGAACCCTCAACCCTTTGATCCGAAGTCAAATGCTCTATCCAGTTGAGCTACGGGCGCAGAACATTAAAATGTTTCTATGCAAAGATACATTTCTATAATGAAAAATGTCAATCTTCTTTGATCATTTTAATCTGAAAGTTATTGTCCCTTAAAAAATCATTAATTTGATTTGGTTAAAAATATTTTTTATAATATTGATACTAAAATCTTTGTTTTAGTGTCAAGATATTCGTTTTTCCGTT
>JAJYSI010000188.1 GCA_021793635.1 Bacteroidota bacterium | reverse complement strand
CTTGATTATTATTAAGATTAAATATAAATAAGAGGAGCTTCAGTAACAAGCATTTGTTAATTGTTTAGCTCTAAGAATTGAAGAAGAGATTATTAATAGGGCTTTCAAGCTTGCAGAACCAAAACATGTCTGTTGTTAGATTTGATACAATTCCCAAGCCTTTACCATCATCCTTAAAGGTCTTTTATTTTTCCCCTTGACTCCGTACTATACTCCGGTATTTATATTTGTTTTACTTTTTAGGAGACACAATGAATTCTTTTTCAGTCGGCGCTTTAGCGGATAAAGCCGGCATTAACTTAGAAACTGTCCGTTATTATGAAAAGATCGGCTTGATGCCGAAACCTAAAAGAAAAGAATCGCGTTACAGAATTTATAATGATGATGATTTTGCACGGCTCAAATTTATTATTCGCGCTAAAGAGCTTGGCTTTACTCTTAAAGAAATTTCAGAATTGTTTTCACTCAAAGTAGATTCGGAATCAAAATGCGGCGATATTAAAAAATTGGTAGAAGAAAAAGTATATGATGTAGAAAATAAAATTAGAGACCTTAAGAGTATTAAAAAGCACCTGGAAAAATTAGTAACTCAATGTGTAAATGAAGTAATATCTTCGGAAGAATGCCCGATTGTAAAAGCATTAGAGAGGTAAAAGATGAAAATTAAATTATTCACAGTGGGCTTGTTGGTATTAGCCTTTACGTTTGCAGCTAATACTAATAATCTTATTGCACAGCAAAAAGCGCCGGATTCATATTTCTATTCTAACTCTAAAAAAGTTTATATAAAAAGTTTTGAAGGCAAAAAAGTTATGCTGTGGCTTTTCTCAACCTGGTGCCCGAGCTGCATCTCCGGATTTAATGCACTTGCCGAAAAACAGCCCCAATTAAAAAAAGATAATCTTACGATAATAGTTTTGCGTAATTACAAAAACGGCGGATACCCCGGTCCTACTGTTACAGAATTTGCGGAGAAGCACGGGAAAAATCTATTAAAAGCTGATGACTGGGTTTTCGGAGAAGCGTCTGAAGATTTAGAGGATAAATATAATTCTAAAAAATATCCTGATATCTATTTTTTGATAAACGAAAAGGGTAATATTATTAACATTAGTAGCGCACCAGCTGCCACGCTGGATGATATATTAAATTTTGCGGTTAAAAAATAAACAACTGTATTTGATTAAAAAGAATTATAATGAATAAGATAAGAGCTTCACTACACTTTGTTTTTTCAGAGAAGAAGTATAGAATAATAGGAATAATTAGTTTTATTTTCTTTCTGATTTTGTACATGCTTACACTTCCATCATCATACACCGGCGGACGAATCGGTTTTATTTCGTTTAAATTTTTAACCCTTGAGATGATAATATTCGCCATTCTTTTTGCCCTGCTTTTAGGAGTGTTAATTCCATTCATAGTTTTTTTAATAGACAGAAGGCGCAAAGGTCATACTACTTCTGCAGCGGGCGGAATTTTTGTAAGCATTATTACTCCATTTCTTTGCTGTTCACCGCTGCTGCCGGTTGTGCTTGGATTTATAGGAAGCATTATTCCGATTCTTCCCGGTTCATTTGGCTTAACAATCCAGGAATTTATAGCCACGCACGAAACTGAAATTTATTCGGGCGCAGTGGTTCTTTTGTTATTAGCTGTTTATCAAAATTCAAAATCAATTATAGAGTGCCCCGATTGTAAAATATGAAAACATTAAAACAATATTTTTAGGTACAGTTAATAAACGTTTTAAATAGAGAGGTCGAAAATGAAAACTGAAATAATCGAATTAAAAATAAAAGGGATGACTTGCGATAGCTGTGCAACTCATGTAAGTAAAGCCTTAGCATCTGTTAATGGTGTTGAGACAGTAAAAATAAACGGTTGGAAGAGTGGACACGCAACCGTAAATTTAAAAGAAAAGGTTGATTCAGAAACATTAATCGCTGCAGTTAAAAAAGCCGGTTACGGCGCTGAGCTCGAAACAAAATTTATTGCGGAAGAAAATAAAAATACTTCCCCCGGTAAAACAGATTTTGATTTAATAATTATAGGCGGCGGTTCTGCTGCTTTTGCGGCTGCACTTAAAGCAAGCGAGTTTGGCAAAAAAGTTCTGATGATAAACGACGGACTTCCTATTGGAGGCACTTGCGTTAATGTCGGCTGTGTTCCTTCAAAAACTCTTATTAGAACTGCGGAACAGTTTCATATTGCTAACAATCCGAATTTTACCGGAATAAAATCGGGCGGAAATAAAATTGATTTCAAAGAAGTTATCCGGCAAAAGACTGAACTTGTTACTGACCTGCGGCAAGGAAAATATATCGATGTTCTCAAAGATGATGAGAATGTTACTATCATTAAAGCATACTCAAAAATTGTTGGTAAAAATACTGTTGAAGCAGATAATAAAAAGTTCACTGCTGATTATATTTTAATAGCTGCGGGCTCAACAACCTTTGTACCTGATATTCCGGGATTAAAAGATGCCGGTTATTTAATAAATGATACACTGTATGAATTAGAAGAACTGCCGGAACACTTAATTGTAATTGGCGGGAGATACATAGCCTTAGAAAATGCTCAATTGTTTGCACGGCTTGGATCAAAAGTTACAATTCTTCAACGCTCTAATAGAATTCTTCCCGATGAAATGCCGGATATAAGTGAATCATTAAGAGAATATTTAGAGCAGGAAGGGATAGAAATAAAAACCGGTGTAAAAATTAAATCCGTTGAAAAGAAAAATGGGAGGATATCAATTAACGCTGCAGTTAAAGATGAGAATGAAGTAATCGAGGGGACTCACATTTTTGTAGCAACCGGCAGAAAAGGAAACACAAAAGGAATCGGTTTAGAAGAATTAGGAATTGAACTGCACAAACAAAGCTTCATAAAAACAAATGAATATTTGCAGACACCAGTTCCAAATATTTATGCAGCCGGTGATATAACCGGGGAATACTTATTCGTCTATTCTGCTGCTTATGAAGGTTCACTTGCTGTAGAAAATATGTTTGGAGAAACTCAGAATAAAAAAGATTACTCGGTTTTTCCCTGGGTTATATTTACGGATCCACAAACTGCCGGAGTTGGAATGGATGAAAACCAGGCTTTTGAAGCTAATATTGATTACGAGGTTTCTACTGTTCAATTGAAAGATGTGCCTCGTTCACTCGCTGCACGAAATACTAAAGGTTTCATCAAACTTATCCGTAATAAAGAGAACGATAAGCTAATCGGCGCAAGAATATTAGTTCCCGAAGGTTCGGAACTTTTGATGGAAATTTCTTTGGCTATCAAATACGGGGTCACTGTCAAAGAATTAAAGCAAATGTTTCATCCTTATTTAACTTTATCGGAAGGCGTTAAAATAGCTGCAATTGGTTTTGATAAGGATGTTAAGAAACTTAGCTGCTGTGCAGTTTAAACGTTCATCGGCGTATACTTTTTCTTTAGAAGTAAATTCTAAAATGTAATACTTCAACTAATTTTAGCAAATATTTTCATCTCTCTTGCATTTCTCACCACAATTTGTTATTGTTCAATTAATCAATTGAATAATTTATTAAGATAATTTTATGACTGGCAGAGAATTTAAGGATATTACATTCCAGCAACTGGCAAACATCGCCGCTGCTTTCGCAAGCCCAAAACGACTTGAAATATTGGATCTCCTTTCTCAAGGCGAAAAGGATGTTGACTCTTTAACCAAAGAAACCAACATGAATTTTGCCAACACTTCCCGCCATTTGCAAATTCTAAAGAATGCAAAGATCGTTCAAAGCCGGAAGGAAGGAATTCGCGTTATATATTTCCTTGCTTCGGATGAAGTTATAAAATACTGGAAAAGCCTGCAGGCGCTCGCCGAGCAAAGCGCAGCAGAATTAAGAGAAGTAGTAAAATCATTCCTTGAAGAAAGAAATGTATTAGAACCTATTTCTATGAAAGAACTGCAATCAAAAATTAAAAAAGATGACGTTACAATCATTGACGTAAGACCAAAAGAAGAGTATCTAAACGGGCATCTTCCTGGCGCTGTTTCTATTCCGATGTCTGAGTTAAAAAGTAAGATAAAAAGCTTGTCTGCTGGTAAAGAGATTATTGCATACTGTCGCGGCAAATACTGTGTAATGGCTCCGGAAGCGGCAAAAATTTTAGCCGCCAAAGGATTCAAGACAACAATCATGCAAGATGATGTTAACTCGTGGCGATTTGCCGGATTAAAGGTTGAGATTAATTAACAATTAGCTTAGGTGGAAAAATGACAAATTCTAAATCAAATGAACTGATTGCAGAACTTTTTTCAGATTCGATGGACATAGAAATTTTATGTTCTATTTATGAAAATGAAGTTACTACCGAAACGATTGCAAATCTATTAAGCGTAGATAAAGAAGAAGTTGCACAACATCTGGAATTACTGTGCAAGCTGTCTTTAGTCAGTAAAAAGCAAAAAGATAATGTTATTTTATTTAGCCTCATCAATCCAAAGGTGTGTGATTCTATATTAATGTTAAGAGATTCTACCGGGTATCGTTAGAATCTATTGGATTAAAGTGATAGGATGTATACAGAATAAAATGTTTGGAGGATAATCCAGTGCAAAACAAAAAAATAATCATTCTTGGCGGAGGAATTGGCGGCATTGTTGCCGCAAACCATCTTTCTAAAATGCTTCCGCCGGAGATAGAAATTGTTTTAATCGAGAAAAATAAAATTCATTCGTTCGCTGCTTCATACTTGTGGTTAATGGTCGATAAAAGAGAGCCGCAGCAAATTACTTCACAACTTCGGGAGCTTATTGACAAGCGCGTAAATATTTTGTTTGAAGAAGTAAAACAAATAGATATAGAAAACAAAATAATTAATACTGATAATCTCCGGGTAAATTTTGATTACTTGGTTATTGCTCTTGGCAGCGACTTAGATAAAACTCATCTCGATAAACGACAATACGGAATCCACAACTTTTTCACTTATGAGGGAGCTGCAAATCTTAAAGAAGCGCTTCAAAGCTTCAATGGCGGAAATGTTTCAATAGTGGTCTCATCTCTTCCGTATAAATGCCCCGGTGCCCCTTATGAAGGCGCTATGCTTATTAATGACTTCCTTGAGAAAAAAATTGGGAATCCCCCAAAGGGGCAGGCATCCCTTCGGGGAAAAAATAATTTTACAGTAAATCTCTATTCACCAGAACCACAGCCGCTGCCGGTTGCGGGTCCGGAACTTGGTAATACAGTTAAAGAAATCTTAAGTGCTAAAGGAATCGGATTCCATCCGCAGCATCAATTAAACTCAATTAATTATGAGGAAAGAAAAATTGAATTCGCTTCGGGAATTTCAGTCAATTATGATTTGCTGGTTTTAATCCCTTCGCACAAAGCTCCCGAAGTAATCTTGAAGTCGAATCTTATTGATGAATCAAAGTGGATTCCGGTAAATAAAGATACTTTGCAAACTAAATTTGATAACATCTTCGCCATTGGAGATATAACTTCAATTACTATTCCCGGCAGATGGAGCCCCGATAAACCAATGAAGCTTCCTAAAGCCGGAGTATTCGCTCATTCGCAGGCAATTACTGTTTCTGAAATTATTGCTTCAAAGATTTTAGGCAAAGAGCAAAAAGAGATTTTTTGCGGCGATGGCTTTTGTATGCTCGAAGCTGGAGAAGATTTAGCCGGTTTTGCTTTCGGTGACTTTTATGCATCGCCGCACCCGGAAATAAACATTAAGCAGTTAGGCAAGCTCTGGCATCTCAGTAAAGTGCTTTTTGAAAAATGGTGGCTGGCTCCTATTGGTTTTAGAAAGAATGTCTTTCAATCGCTGCTGAAAGCCGGTTCATCAATTCTTAACATACCGGTTAAATTATAATGCCAGGCGTTTTCGATAAATTTGCAGTTGAATATAACGAATGGTTCGAAGCTCACCGCTTCGCTTATCAGTCAGAAGTCGAGGCTGTTAGAAAATTTATTTATCTTGAAGGAAAGGGAATAGAAATTGGCACAGGCTCCGGGCGTTTCTCTGTTCCATTCGGGGATTAAAACCGGCGTTGAGCCTTCCGAAGAAATGGCTGTGATTGCACGTTCAAGAGGAATTACAGTTCAAAATTCAAAAGCAGAAAGCTTGCCATTTTCAAATGCACAATTTGACTTTGCTTGTAACAACATTGTGCTTTGTGGATAATCATTCGCTTGCTTTACAAGAAGCTTTTAGGATATTAAAACCGCAAGGGAAAATAATTATTGGAATCATCGATAAAGAAAGCAGCCTCGGTAATAAATACGAATCGATGAAAACCGAAGATAAATTTTACAGCAGTGCAAAATTTTATTCGACAAAAGAAGTAATTGGACTTTTGAATAAAAACAATTTTGGTAAAATTAAAATATGCCAGACTATTTTTCCCAATCCAGATGATATGACAATTGAAGATATAGTTAAGGATGGATTTGGCGAAGGAGCATTTGTAGTTTTGTCGGCTATTAAACAATGAAGAACATAAAATTATTTCAAAACAAAAAATATAAAGAAGCTTCCGTCTTTACACCGGAAAATCTTTTGCGCGAAGCTCGAAGGCAGAAAAATATTAAGCACTGCCATGTGCCCAAAGTATGCGTGTTGGACCCTGATGGAGATATTCTAAGATATCTAAAAAAAAATAAGCAAGCTTCGCTAAATAAATGCTGGGCTTGCTATCATACAGA
>JAJYSI010000187.1 GCA_021793635.1 Bacteroidota bacterium | reverse complement strand
ATGGATTAGAACTTCTTGAAAAAATAAATCAAAGCAATCCGCATATACCGGTAATAATGGTTACAGCAGTTGATGAAGTGGAAATAGCTTTGAAAGCTGTAAAGCTCGGCGCTTATGAATATATTACCAAGCCGCCGGATATCGACCGGTTGTTCCTCACTATCAAAAGAGCATTGGATCTACACATACTTGAACTGGAGCTCGATTCCCATAGATCAATTAAAACAAAGGCTCCGCCTTCAAGAACTTATTTTTCCGATATAATAACTTCATCTCCGTTAATGTACAAGGTTTTTGAGCTGATTGAGATTTTTGCACCGACAGATGAAATGATTTTGATTACCGGGGAAACAGGTACCGGTAAAGATCTGGTCGCAAGAAAAATTCATGAGCTTTCACCGAGGAGATTAAATCCTTTTGTTGCTGTTAATCTGGCATCTATTTCAAATACATTATTTGAGAGTGAGTTGTTCGGTCATGAAAAAGGATCCTTTACCGGTGCGATATCGGAGAAGAGAGGATATTTTGAGGAAGCAAACGGCGGTACAATTTTTCTTGATGAAATTGGAGAACTTCCCAAAGAATTACAGGGAAAACTTCTGAGAACTATCCAGTATAATGAAATTCATAGAATAGGCAGCGCTAAGCCGACAAAATTAGATATCAGGATTATAGCCGCAACAAATCGAAACTTGATAGATGCCGTCAACAACAAAGAGTTCAGAGCAGATCTTTATTACAGATTGAATAGAGGACTCATCCAGCTTCCGCCCCTCCGGGAGAGAGGTGATGATGTTATTCTTCTTGCAGAACATTTTTTAAAAATGAGCAACATTACTTATAATAAAAATGTTAACGGATTTTCGAACGATGTTATAAAAATTCTAAGCAGCTATAAATTTCCCGGTAATGTTAGGGAACTTGAGAACATAATTTTCAATGCTGTTGCTAAAACCAAAGACAGCGATATTGTATCTGATATAAATCTGCAATCAAGGTCTTTAAAACTTAAAAGCGATAACTTTAAATTATTATCTATTGAAGATGCTGTTGAAGAGCATATAAAATCAGTTTTAACTTATGTCGGCGGCAGTGTTCAGAAGGCGGCAACAATATTGGGAGTTAGTGAAAGAACTCTGCAGCGTAGAATTCAAAAAATCAGGGCAAAAGGGTTTTAAAGTAAATAGACAAATTTGACGTCAGGTTAGTCACATCGGTAATATTTTCCGAAAAAAGATCTACAAAAACTCGTAATTCTTGAAAAAACAAGCCTTTTTCAATTATTGTATCCGGGTACAATAATTGAACATATTCAATAAAAAATAGTAGTGTGAAATAATTTACTGACGCTATGAGTAATGTACAAACAATGCTGACAATCGCTGGAATGGTAATTCTAGCTTTAATATCTCTCAGGTTTAATTCTGCAGTTTTAAATACGTCTGATTCACAGACAGAAAATAAAATTTATCTAACTGCTTTTTCAATAGCCGATAATCTTATTGAAGAAATTAAAGGTAAAAGTTTTGATCAAACTACTATTGAATTTCCTACAACAAATCCCGCAAGTTTAACACCGCCGTCATCATTAGGACCGGACTCAGGAGAAGAATATCCGGATTATAATGATGTTGATGATTATAATGGTTTCAAGGATACACTTACGGCACCATATTTCGAGACTTATTATGTTAACTGCTCTGTTTATTATGTTGATAGCGACGATCCAGATGCAGCCAGCAGTACTCAAACTTTCTATAAAAAAGTTACGGTTACGGTTTCCAGTCCATATTTAAGTCATAATGTTTCAGTCTCTTCAATCTTCACACTAAAATGAATACGATGTTAGACATACTCGGTGCTACAATTATCGGAGGATTAATTTTCCTTCTAATTACAAATTTAAATACTTATTCATCAAAAGATAAGTTTACGTCTGATACTGAATTGACATTGCAGCGAAATGCCAAAACACTAGCATCGATGATTGAAAGTGATTTGAGAAAAGTCGGTTACAATTACAGCGGTAATCCAATAATCGACGCTGACTCTACTAGGTTTTCTTTTTATGCTGATATAGATTCGAACGGAACTGTAGACAGCTTAACTTTAACTGAAAGCGATACTACTTTACTGCCGGAGACGCAGAACCCTAAGGATAGAATTTATTATAGGGTAGTTGATGGAGATACATTGAAAGCCGCTTCACTTGGGCTGACAAAATTGAAATTTACTTACAAGGATGCACTGGGATATGTTACAACTGTACCGGATAGTATCCAATATATTGAAGCGGAAGTCTGGCTTGAATCCGCCACAAAAATTGATACAACGTATGCAAAAACTTATTGGGAAATAACTGTTAATCCAAGGAATCTATGATATGGGTAAAGGAATCTTAATAATTATCGCCGGGATATCTATTATAATTACGCTGCTAATCGTTAGCTTAAATTCCAATAATAGCCAGGGAACGAAAACCACCGCAGCTTATTTTGATGCAATGCAGGCAAGATTAATCTCAAATTCAGGAATTGAAATCTACCTGGAAAAATTAAGAAGAAACAAAACTCTTACAGGCACATTCCAAAATAATTCATTGATGAACGGCGATTACAACGTAACTATTTGGGGACCTGATACTGCACTTGAAATTAAATCAGTCGGAAATTTCGACGATGTATCCCACACAAGTTTGATAAAGGCTAGACGTGATCCGGTAACTCTTCCGCCAATTAGTGCTTCAATTTACATTTCAACCAATAACCTTAACTTACACTTATCCGGGAATATGACTATTGACGGCACCGACCACAATATTGATGGAACCGCCGGTCCAAATCCGCCTTTGCCGGGCATCGGCGTTTCTAATGCTACCGATAGCGCTTTCGTAATGGATTCACTTAAACCAAAAATAGAAAATGCAATTAATGGCGCAGGAGGAGCACCAAGTATTTATACCACTCCCGATACTACAAACTGGAATGAAATAACTCAAAATTTTATTTTTGCCGCAGACACAACCGTTACTTCGGGTACTTTTTCATCCGGTACATTTGGTACTGCTTCCAATCCTAAAATTACTTATATAAACGGAGATGTAACATTAAGCGGTACAGCCTCCGGCAGTGGTGTTATGGTTGTTAATGGGGATTTATCAATGAGCGGCAACTTTACCTTTGATGGAATTCTAATTGTTTATGGAAAATCTCAAGTAACTACTAAGGTAACGGGCGGTGCGGGTATTTACGGCGCCGCAATAATAGTAGGCGATGGAATTAATATGCAGGCATCCGGTAATGCAGGATTTTATTACAGCAGCCAAGCCATCAACAATGCAAAAGTAAATTTGAAGTCTTCAAGATTTCAAATTTTAAGTTGGTGGGAATAATTTTTATTTATGTGTATATGTTAGGAGATACGATGACCGAAGGAAAGAAACTTGTTTTTGACGACAGAAATTATAGTACATTTGTTTCTGATAACGAAGACTGGAATGTGAATGTTTCATCAATAAAAATTCGAGATTACGGAAAATCATCCTTTACAAAGGTATTTTTAATAATCTTATCTATAACTGTATTGGCTTCGCTCTTTTCCGTAGTTGAAAAGTTTATTAGATAGCTTATTAAAGCTCGAAAGATTCATTTCTAATTAACAGAAGAATGGCAGAATGAGGAACGATTAGGAATTTCTCCTTTTCGAATTCAATCTCATACGCCTCTTTGCGTAAGAAGATTGCAAGGTCGCCCTCTTTTGCCTGCAAAGGAATATATTTTACCGGCTCTTTGGATTCCTTCCACGGCTCTTCTTCGGAAGGCGCTGCTAAAGGATAACCCGGTCCGGATTTAATAACATAACCACTTTGGATTTTTTCTTTCTCGGAAACTCCCGGCGGAAGATACAGTCCGCTCGCTGTTTTAGAGGTATCTTCTTCCGGTCGAATTAGAACGCGATCACCAACGACAATAAATTTCTGCAAATTTTTCAAACTGATTTCCATAAACTTCCACGTTCTCTTATATCTAATCTCATTTATTTGAAATAAAACTTCGAAACAAATATAAAGAAATTACACATCATGAGGAAGATAGGAAATGCGCGCCGAACCTTTATCCGCGTGTAATTTTGATTAGATCAGGTAAGATTGAATCATTAAACTTCACAAAATACTTTATTGCGTTTCTGTAAGGATTGTTCAAAATAATTTTCTGAATAATTGAGGCGGCAAATTTTCTTTTCCTGAAGAGATAATTCCATTCTGAAGAATAAAGTTCTTCCGCTTTATTTCTTTTAATTTTACCATTTATAATATCCATTGAAATCACAGCTAAAAGTTTTGCTGATTGAAATGCCATCGCAATACCATCGCCGGAAAGCGGTGCTATCATTCCTGCAGAATCTCCAATCATAAATACTCCGTTTTCAACCTTCTGCCTTTTGCCGAAATAAATATTCGCAGTTCCAAATTTCGAAATACTTTTCAATTCTTGCTCATAAGATGGATAAAATAATTCCTCCAAACTTTTTATCCGGGAAATGAAGTTGTACAAAAAATCTTTTGACGATTCAGAATTGTCTCTTCTATTTCTAAGAAAACATAAATTAACCATATTATTATCGACGGCATTCAATCCGCAATAAACTCCGGGGGAAGAATACATCCGGATTTCGCTGTCTTCAAAATGTTTGAATAATCTTTTATCAATGTGAAATTTCACTCCATAATAATTTGTTCTAACTCCGGTAAAACTTCTTTCAAGATATTTATCCAACACATTCTGCTTGCCGTATGCAGCAGCCAATATTGCCGAGCTGATTTGGACTTCATCACCTTCCTGCCTTTTAATTTTCATTTTGAAAATTTTTCCATCTCTGCATATTTCTTTCACCTCTGCAGGCTGGATAATATTTGTGCCATTTTGTTTTGCAGCATTCAAAAGGAAATAATCAAAGGTTGATCTCCTTAAAGAATAAGCCGGAAAACTCAGCGTTGATGCTGCCGTACCTTTATCATCAAAAATAAATTTCACAGATCTAATCTGATTAGGGCTTAAACTGAAAAAATTATCTGTTAGGTTCATTTCAGCAAGACTTTCAATAACTTCACCGGAAAGAAATTCGCCGCAAATTACTTCACGCGGAAATTTTTTCTTTTCGACCAGACAGACATCAATTCCGAGACCGGAAAGATAAATTGCATATGCCGCACCTGCAGGTCCTCCTCCGATAATAGCAATATCATGGTTCTCGGTTCTCAATTGCTTGTGAATAATTTAAAATTCGCTAAGTGATATTATTTGTATATAACAATAAGCCACCTAAAAGCCCATGTCTTTTTGATAGTGTAATTTTCAATTTTTAATTCATTAAGAATTTTAACAAGTTCTTTCTTGGCAAAGCTTCTCTTTTCCGATAGGGGTCCGTCGTTTTTCACCATTTCACTTTTAGAAAATAATTTTGTCAGCATCTTTATCCCTATAAAAGCAAAAACAGACCGGCGCAAATCATTGATTATAAGCCCGTATTTAGCGGCTAAAAGCATTGAAGATAATATTTCTTTAATGTCTTTCTCATTGAAATGATGGAAAAACAATGAAGCATGAATTAAATCAAAAACAGAATTTCTAAACGGAAGAGAATGGACATTCCCGCAGACAATTTTTTGCTCATGCCGTGTAAGCAAGGCATACTTACACGCTCTTAAATTTAGATCCAAACTAATAATTGAGATATTAGGATATATATTTTTTACAGGATAAAAAATATCGCTCGTCCCGGAACCGGCATCAAGAATATTTATGTTTTCATTACCAGTGAAGTTATGCAAAGTCAGCTTAAAACCTTTTAAGGTGGTTGAATTACCGCCAAGGTAACGGTTAATTATTTTTAATTCGGCAAGCGCTTTATCGATCCTCTCATCATTGATGGAAAAATCATCCATCATTTCCTGATCGTAACTTTTTTTCAAGTAGATTAAATTCCTTTAAATAAAGCAACTTCCATAACAAGCCCGGGACCGAATGCAACAACGCAGCATAAATCATCTTTTTTAATTCTTTGCGTATTTAAAATTTCTTTTAATACGAATAGGATGGATGCCGAAGACATATTTCCAAAATTCTTGAGGATATTTCTTGACGCAGTCATCTTTTCTTCGGGAATGTTAAGCCCTGTTTTAACCGCATCGAGGATTGCTCTGCCGCCCGGATGAAGCGCCCAATGAGCAATGGATTCCGGTTTCAATCCTTTTGATTTAAGAATGAGCAGCAACTGAGACACTGCACTATTTAAAATTATTCTTGGCAGATCTGAAGAAAGAATAAGTTCGAAGCCGTAATTTCCGATCTTCCAACCCAAATATTTTTCCGTCTCTTTAAATAAAAATGAGTCGGTTGCAATGAGCTTCAGCTTTACTTCATCATTGTTTGTCTTTGAGTTAGAAAACAACGCAGCGCCGCAGCCGTCCGCAAAAATCATTGTTGCCAGTATGTTGTCCCTCGTTGCATCTGTTTGAAGATGAAGGCTGCAAATTTCAGTTGAAACCATTAAAGTAAAGCTGTTACGATCCTCCTCGAACTTCATAGCTTCAAAAACTGAGTTAAGACCGGTTACAGAAGCGGCACATCCCATGAATCCAATATTTGTTCTCTTTATCGATGGAGATAATTTAAATTCATTTATTAAGTAATAGTCAATTCCCGGTGCAAAAAATCCTGTGCAGGATATTGTTACCACTCTCTTAACAA
>JAJYSI010000186.1 GCA_021793635.1 Bacteroidota bacterium | reverse complement strand
AGGACAACAAAGATCCTAATCTTTTCTTTTTATTTTTTTGTATTCAGACTTCTTCTTTATTATGTTGATTTTCCTTCAAACATTTTGCATGGACCGCTGGTTAATCCAGCTTATTATTCCTCCGCTTTCGGAAACGGGATTGTAAAATCTCCAATCGAGTTTTTTATTACTGCGCTGTTTGCACTTATTATTTGTATTAAGGGATTTATTTACCTGATTGATTACATTCATTCGGATGCGGTTCGGAAACCCAAAAGAACAATTTTGTTCGCTGTCTTCTTTATTCCTTTAACTTTGCTTTTTCTTGTTTCCATCAGAGGATTCTGCGCATCGGTTAAAAGCGTAATCTTTGATTCAACACTTCGATATTTTAAGGAGCCGAATCTAATTCCAAATCTTCCGTCGATGGCGATGAATTTAAACCTTCTGATGATGGGAACGGCAATACTGCTGCTTCTGCTGGCTTATGTTCTTCTGCTTGCTTCCTTTCTTCATAAAGAAGACGGCAGGAAAATGAATTATATTTTTACCGCTTTGTTCATCGTTTATCAGGTGCTAGGATTCCTATTCATTAAATATCAGACTGAACCGCTTATTACGCCGGTCATGATGTTCATTTTTATCTTTCTGATTTTCTGGATTGCGGTAATTATTTACCGGCAAAAGCAAAAGAATGTTTATCATTTTGTCTACATCACTCTTGCAGCATCTGTCATTTCGATTACTCTGTTGAACTATTTCAATCTTAATCTTGAAATTGCCTCGCTTAGAACAACTGCTTATGAAATAAACAGACCTAACAATGATCTTCTTCATTTTTTATTAAGTGAAACGCTTCAGGATGTTACTCATGATGATGATGTAATTTCCGGTTACTATAACCGAAATACAAATTATTATGCGGAAGCATTTAAGCTGTGGGCAAACAGTGCGCTTCAAAGAGAATCTTTGAATTCGTCCCTCAGCATTTGGGATAAAGACAGAAATTATATCGGCGGATTTGATTCCGGGATTGATCCGGGTAAGATAATGCAGAAAGAACTTTCTAATTACACCGGAACCGCACCGGAAATAATTGAAACAGTCGACCCACAGGACTCAACAAAAAAAATTTTCACAGGCGTTACTGAAATAACAGATAGAGGGTTTACACTCGGATACATTACCGCTTCCATCGGTTTTGATATTCAGGATATCGGCACAACAGCAATTCCGGATTTTCTTGAATCTAAAAAGAATATTATAAATCCGGTAATTGACGTTAGGCGATTGAAGATATTTGAATTTGCAGATTCAAAGCTTACTCATGTTTACGGAGATATTTATCCTTCACGCGATCAAATTAAGCCGATTCTTAATGCTCAATTTAATCAGGACAATGAAGCCTGGCTTATCTTACCATTGAGCAATGAGAATTTTTATACCTACTTGTTGAGGAAAAATTCCGGCGGCACTCAAAATATAACTGCGGTATTGACCCGTGAGAAAAGGTTATCATGGGACTTATTTAACTTCTTCAAAATATTTTTAATCCACAGTATTTTTATAATAATCTTATTTCTTGTTCTGTTAGCCTTCAAGATAAGAGATTTGAAATTTAGTTTTCGCGCTCAACTGCTTACTGCATTTATTGTTATCTCCTTGATCCCTGTAGTTGTGCTGGCAATTTATAATAGGCAAACTGTTCAGCAAAGAACTCAGACGGCTATTGAAACTGAATTAGGAGAAAGGCTGGACTATGTAGAGAATATTATAAAAGAAGAATTGGCAGAAATTCCATCTCATGATTACATTGAAGCCTTTAACAATGCCGGGCAGGACCTTGGCGTTTCGTTCGCGGTTTATGAAGGAAGCACGCAGATTTATAATTCAAGAGATCAATATTATAAAGCAGGATTGTTTACCGATAAACTTAATCCGGAAGCTTACTACCAGCTTAGCTATTTAAGTTACAGGGAATACTTTACCCGTGAAAAAATCGACAACTTTGATTTTGATTCTTATTATAAAAAAGTAACCATTGACGGAATACCTTTGATTATTTCTGTGAATGATGCTTTTAACAAGGTGAGGTTGTCATATTCTGTTACCGATATTGACGTTTTCATTTTTGGTATTTATACTTTTGCTACAATCATAATGATTCTGTTCAGCGCATTTTTAGCTAATAGAATTTCCTCACCAATCAGGCGGCTTACAAAAGCTACTGCTTCGGTTGCCAATGGAGATTTAAATGTTGAGCTTGATGATAATGTGAAAGGTGATTTAAAAGAATTATTCTCCAGTTTCAACTCAATGACTCATGAACTTCAAAAAAATCAGATTGAGCTTGCAGAGCTTGAGCGTGAGAATGCATGGAAGGAAATGGCAAAGCAAGTCGCGCACGAAATAAAAAATCCATTAACGCCGATGAAGCTTGCAGTGCAGCAGCTAATTGTTTCTTACAAAGACAAGAGCAAAAATTTTGATTCTATTTTTGAAAAAGTATCTTCAACAATTTTAAGCCAGATAGAAAATTTAAGCTTGATCGCTTCAGAGTTTTCAAGATTTGCAAGAATGCCGAATTTCAAAATAGAAAAGATCGATCTGCTTCCGGTTATACGGGACTCTGTTAATCTTTTCGCTCATGAAAAAATTAAAATTGAATTGAGCACGCACTTTG
The DNA here is from genome assembly GCA_021793635.1 of Bacteroidota bacterium. Next base: position 4,124 of record JAJYSI010000186.1, on the reverse strand, counting down.
ATGAAGCTTACGTTGAAGCCGATAAAAACCAATTTAGGCGAATGCTGATTAATCTCATCCGCAATTCGATTCAAGCAGGCGCAGATTCAATTGAACTGAAATTGGTTCGCGAGGACAACAGCTTTATCTTAACTGTCTCAGATAACGGCAGCGGCATTCCTCAAGAAATAAAAGATAAAATCTTCGATTCAAATTTTACAACAAAGCCGAAAGGAATGGGACTCGGCTTAACTCTTGCGAAAAGGTTTGTCGAAGGAATTAACGGAAGTATAAGCCTTGAAGATAGTGAAGTCAAAGGAACTTCCTTTAGAATTAAAGTTCCACAGTGTAACAGTAAAGAATGAATATTGAATGGCGACTCTAACTGCTCACCAGGCTAAAGCACTGGAATATAAAAAACATATTTCTTTAACTGCCAATGCAGGCTCCGGTAAAACATTTGTACTGGCAACAAGGTATTTGAAAATTGTCACCGAAGAAGATATTTCTCTTCGAAACATTGCTGCGATAACATTTACCGATAAAGCCGCCGGAGAACTTTACAGCAAAATAGCAAAACAGATTGATGAAAAGATTTCCGCCGCAGCAGATTCAAAAGAAAAGAGAAAATTGGAAAACATCCGGAGCCAATTGGTCTCTGCCAACATTTCAACTATCCATTCATTTTGTATTGATATATTACGTGAGCATCCGGTTGAAGCCGGACTTGATGCTAATTTTACTGCGATAGATGAACGGACATCAAGCGAGCTTATCGAGCTTTCTGTGGAAGAAATGATAAAGTCGGCAATCAAAGATGACAATAATTCGGAAGATCTGAAATATCTTATAAGATTATTTGCGTCGAAAAATCTTTTTGCGAGGGAAGTTATTTCACTTATAAAAGAAAGGAAGAATGTACTCGGCATTGCGGAACGGATTTATCAGAAGACCGAAGAAGAAATTGCCGCTTTCTTCAGTAACACTTTTCAAGATTTTATAGAAAGGATTTTTGCAAATCAAATTCCTTTACTTAGAAAAGCGCTGAAGGAAGTTAATGAGGCTGTATTATCTTCTAATAAGGATAATCAAAGAGCAATTGAAGTCCGGGCAAGCATTGAAAAGCTTTCTACTTCGACAAAAATTCTTGAGCTTATTACTCCATTGAAGAAAATAGAAGAACAAATAATTTTAAAAGATGGTATTGTCCGCACTCAAGGATATTCATCAAAAATAAAAGATGAATTTGAGAGTGAAATTTTATTGATCAATTCGTTCTTCAAGGATTTTAAAGCAATAAGCTTAAGCGAAGATGCCGCTAAAATCGAACTCGAACTGGCGCGTTTCGGCAAGAAAATAATTTTCTATTTAAATCTTGCTTTAGGAAATTATTCTAAGAAAAAATCCGAGCAGGGATTTCTGGATTATGAAGACATACTTCTTTACACAAAAAAGATTCTGGAGCTTGTAAAAGTCAGGCAGTCTATTTCTGAAAAGTATAAGTATATTATGATTGATGAATACCAGGATACGAATGAAATCCAGTACAATATTTTTCTGCCGATACTCGATGAACTGAAAAAGGGGAATTTATTTGTGGTGGGGGATGAGAAACAAAGTATTTATATGTTCCGCGACGCCGAGCTGGAAGTGTTTGACTTGACGAAGAAGAATATCGAATCAATCTCGGGTAAAGAATCGCTGCTAACGCTTCCGGACAGCTTCAGGATGGCTCCGGCAATATGTCTGTTTACAAATCTTCTTTTCAGAAACTTATTTGATAAGCCGGAAATTTTATTCAACGAAGTTGTCCATTCCGATCTTGTTTGCGCAAGGCAGGACGATTCGCCGGGTAAAATTGAGATTCTCCTTTCGGAAGAAAATGAAAACACAGAAGATGAAGATTCATCGGAAACTGATAATCAAGAAGCAGAATTAACTGCCCGAAGGATTTTAAAATTAATTTATCAAGAAAATCCGGAAAAGAAAATTTCATGGAAAGATATTGCAGTCCTCTGCCGCAAAAGAAAATACTTTGCGGAATTGGAAAAAATATTTACTGTATATGAAATTCCGTTCATCATCCTTGGAGGAAAAGATTTTTACCGCCGTCAGGCAATCTATGATATTTATAATTATTTTTCATTCCTTGCCGATGAGAAGAACGATGCTCCGCTGGTTGGAATTTTAAGATCTCCATTCTTTTCTCTTTCCGACTCAGTTATTTACGAAATATCCTTGCAGCCGGGCTACAGCTTTTGGGCAAAGCTTTGTAATTATAAAAATTTTTTATCTGGGCTTAATCAGGCAGTAGAAACTTTGAGCGAGAATTTGAAACTTGCAAAAAATTCCGGAGTGGTTCGGCTTTTAAGAAAGATTTTGGATGAATCTGCTTTCTTGTCTGTAATTGCATCAAAGCCCGGCGGAGCTCAGGATCTTGCCAATATTGAAAAGCTTGTGAAGCTTACAATCAATTTATTCTCCCAGGGTTTTAAAACTTTATATGACTATGTAGTTTTTCTGAGAGATTCAATTGAAGAGGCTGGAGACGAGTCTCAGGCGGCAGTTGCTGAAGAGTCAAACGCCGTAGTAATAATGACACTGCATCAGTCAAAGGGATTGGAATATCCTGCTGTATTTCTTTATAAATGCGATGACAGACACAACACAAATATTGTGAAGTCAAGGTCTGTAGTAGTAAGTAAAAATTTTGGTCTGCTTGCAAAAGTTCCTCTTGAAAATAATTTTTCTGCCAAGCCTGAGTCTGCTCCAATCATCAAAATCAACGACTGGATAACTTCTAAAAAACAAACAGCAGAAATTAAGCGTCTTCTCTATGTAGGAATAACTCGAGCCAAAGATTATTTATTTATATCTGCAGCCAAGAAAAAAAATAATAAGTACAATGAAGAATCGTTTATGAGCTTAATTCAGAACGGGCTGGAGTTGGATCTTGATTCTGCTTCATTTTCAACCACGGCAGATTTAAAAATTCTGGAAATTAAAAATGAAAACTTTGAGTATAAGACAAAGAAAATTAATCTGGATATCCCAATTTTAAATGAGATTGAACTTGTTGACGTAAATAAGGAAAAGATTAAGCCGGAACATTCTATTAAAAAAATAAATATTGCTGAAATTGAGGATGTTCAGAAAGGCGAAATCGTTTCGGCGACGAAGCTCTCGGTTTACAAACAGTGTCCATTGAAATATTATCTGACTTATGATGCCGGGTTTTCGCCTCTTTATCGAAGTTACAAAAAATGGCTGGCTGAGAGAAGAGGCAGTGTAAAATATGAGTTTAATGAAAGTGAGGATAAAAATTTAGCGGTCCTTCGCGAAGACGCTGCCGAAGAAAAGAAAAAAGAATTCTCAGATGTAAAAGGGAGAATAATCCATAAAATACTTCAGCTCGAATCTCCGCTTGATAAGGCAGAAAGCCTTACTGAAGAGCTTCTAAAATCAGAACTGGAATTCTCCGAAAAGAGGGAAGATGTTCTTCGATCATTGAAAAGAGAAATTGTAAAGGATCTCTCCATATTCTATTCATCGTCAAATTACTTAGAACTAAATAAATATTCCGATTATAAAAATGAATTTGAAATTTATTCCAAGGAGAATGATTATTTTCTTTACGGCATAATTGACAAACTGATACTTGAATGTGATAGAGCTGTAATTGTAGATTATAAGACTGATGAGATAAATGAAAGCAATATCGAGGAAAAAATAAATTCTTATTTACCGCAGTTGGAATTTTATGCGATGCTTGTAAGTAAGCTTAAGGGCAGCTTCAATAAATTCGAAATAAGATTAATCTTTATTACACAGCCTGAAAAATCATTTCAAAAAGTATTGGATGCCAAAGATATCTTGTCGATTAAAACAGAATTAGAAAAGATGGTACTTGATGTCCGCAGGAAATATTTTCCGAAAAACTTAAAACATTGCAGCAAGTGCTCATTTTCAAATAATCATGGATTCTGCATAGTCGGCTGAGTCAAGAAATATCATTTAAAATTTTTTTCTTAAGTATTACTGTTTTAACTTTTCCTTGTTTATTTTAAATTGCTGATGTTGTTATAAAAGTAAAAATTAAAATTTGAAAAATTAGGAAATTATGCACAAAGTTATAGAACAAATAA
>JAJYSI010000185.1 GCA_021793635.1 Bacteroidota bacterium | reverse complement strand
TTATAATAGCTTGCTGGAGTTGTAATCCCCCAATATTGTTACTCTGCGCCTCTGGTTAGCGGCGCGTTGTTAGATGTGTATTTGGCATACGAATTGTGATTATAATTAACTATGAATCTAATCATCGAATCAAATCAGAATAATTTTTATAAAAATTGCGCAAATAAGCCGCGAGTTTTGGTGGTAGATGATGAAACCTTGATCTGCTGGTCATTACGAAGCGCTCTGATGAATAAAGAATTTGAAGTTATTACCGCCACTTCCTTTAAAGATGGAATTAGAGAAATTTCTTCACGCAATTTTGATGTCTTGATTGTCGACTTAAAATTGGACGAGAATGATGGGTTCAACGTTATTACTGAAGCACGGAAGAAAAATCCCTTAATTAAAACCGTTATGATTACTGCTTTCGGCGATGAAAACAGCAGACATAAAGCCGATGAACTTGACGTTAACTTATTTGTTGAAAAACCATTAAACCTTTCTGAAATAGTTCAGTCCGTATCCCTTCTGATTAAAAAGAAAACCCCTCCTTATCCAAACTGAAATTACTATAAACCTGCAGAGTCAGAACCAAAATCAGATGTCAGAAGTCGGAGACCAGAGGTCAGACTGACTTCTGACCTCTGATTTCTTTTCCATTTTGCGCATAATTTGAGGACGAAGAGACTAAAAAAAACTGCTGGGGAATATTACCCATTCCCCAATTCTCTGGGGAATATTCCGCAATTCTGATAAAATAATGCTGCGTATTATCTGGTACAAACTTTAAACTCGGCGGTATAATTTTTTTCTACTATTACTGCAACAATATGTTCTAAAAGAGGTCTCATCGCATCGCAGAGGCTTACATTAGTAGAAATTGTACATGTTGGGTTTCGTTTAATCATTAATGATTACTTGGCATAAGTATTGATTTCTTAGATATATTGATTAAAATGAGTGATGATTCTTATGGCGCGACAATTTTTTTTTCTCTTCATTATCGTATTATTTTTTTTAAACTTTACTGCCAACAACAAATTAGACAATGAACCGTTCAGAATTATTTATCCCAAGACACAGACGTCAAAGGTGGATGAGGATCGGTTCCTATTCGTTATCCGGGTAGATACATTACAAATAAAAAATTTTAAGATATTCAACCCGTGGGATACAACCATGGTGTTGGACCTAAGTTCTCCATCAATAAGGAAATCAAATAACGAAAAAATTGCGTCTATCCTCCCTCAAAACCTTGTACTTGGAAGAATCTCTGTTTCTGCCGAACCTTTCCATCAGCCTCTGATTAACAAAGAGGATTCATTCCAATTCGAGAAACAAGCAGATGTGAAGGAAATTCTCTTAAAGGATACTTCCTTAGCATCAATTAAAATATTAAGAGAGCAAGATGCTCTTCTTGCGAGCGTAAAAGTTATGGGCTGGCTGCCGGTGGAAGTAAATAATTTTGGGAAGAGAAAAAATTATTGCCAAAACGATATCATTGCAGTCCCGCTGAATTTAGAACCGGGCAATAATGCAATTCATTATGAGTTGGAAACAAAGGATGGCAGGTTACTAAAAGATTCGCTCAACGTGTATTATCAGTTGGAGATTGAAAGCAAAAAACCGCCAGCCGAATACAGCAAAGATATTTTTCACATTGCAGAGAACGATGCAGGATGTTTCTCATGCCATGAAAATGAGAATGAGAGGAAGTCGTCGGTTCTTTCTTCATCTGCATGTCAATCTTGTCATGGTTCAATGTACAAAGAAAATTTTGTTCACGGACCGGTAGACGCCGGAGAATGCGAGACTTGCCATAATCGACAAATCTCATCCGGATTTAAACCAAAGTTTGAAGTTGAAAAAGAATCGGAAGTATGTTTTAAATGCCACGATGATATAAAAGACGGAATAGCTAAAAAGAAATTCGTTCATGCACCGGTAGCTACCGAGAGATGCACTATATGCCACAGCCCTCACGCATCCAGGCATGAATTTCAGCTTAGGAATTCGACAAACCAAATCTGCCTTGCTTGCCACGATGACAAGAGTGAAGGCAGTCATCCTGTAATTTTTCATCCATATCAAAACAGAAAAGATCCGCGTAACCCAAAGCATGAATTAAACTGTGTAAGCTGTCATAATCCTCACTTTTCTGATTTTAAGGCGATACTTTCATCAGACGATGGATATTTTGCTTTGTGTCAGAGTTGTCATAATAAATAGTGGTGTAAAATGGAAATGTTATTTTATCTAAAAAAAGTTATTATAAAAAAAAGCGTTAGGCGGTTCTTGAAATCCGCCGGTATAGTTTTATTCTTCTCTTTAATTGTTGTCTCCTTTCAATGCTCATCATCCGAAAAGACAGTAAAGACTGAAAAGGAGTTTGTCTGGCCTCTTCCGCCTGAAAAGCCAAGAATTAAATATTTACGAAGTCTTTCCGACCGAAAGTCTGTTGAAGGCAGCAGATCGAAGATACTGGAATCTTTGTTGGGTGAAGAAAAAGGCGATGCGCTTCAAAAGCCTTATGGAGTTGCAGTTTCTAACGGAGAAAAAGTTTATGTAACTGAAAGCAGCGGCGGTAGAGTTTTTGTGTTCGATTTAAAAAACTCTAAGCTGTCGTTCATAGGAAGCTCATCATTCGGATCGCTTGCATCACCTCTTGGAATTGCTTCTGACTCTGCCGGTAATGTTTATGTATCTGATGTTATGCAAAAAGCCGTTTTAGTTTTTAATCCTAACGGCGATATGATATTATCGATTGGGGAAAAAGGCGAAATGGAAAACCCTGCCGGCTTGGCTGTTGATAATATCCGCAAACGCCTTTATGTGGTTGATTCTAAAACCCACAATGTGAAAGTCTATTCACTTGATGGAAAATTTCTTTTTGAATTCGGGAAGAGAGGAATAGAGGACGGCGAATTCAACTTCCCGACAAATATTGCTGTTGATAAAGAAGGAAAAATTTATGTAGTCGACACTATCAATGCAAGAGTCGAAGTTTTTGATGCCGAAGGAAAATTCTTATGGAAATTTGGTTCTCTCGGCGATTCGTTCGGGCAATTTACGCGGCCCAAAGGAATTGCAATCGACAGCGAAGGAAACATTTATGTTGTGGACGCGGCTTTCAACAACTTCCAGATATTTAATAAAGAAGGGAAGCTGCTAATGCACGTAGGAAGTTTGGGGACAGAGCCGGGCAACTTTTGGCTTCCCGCTGGAATAAGCATAGACAGCCAGGATAGAATTTATGTAGTTGATCCGGCAAATAAAAGAGTTCAGATATTTCAATTAATTAAATACAACAATGAATAGTTCATTAAATAAGGACTGTTCAGAGTTACATTTACAAACAACAAAAAGGTGATACAATGAAACCAAAACTAATTCTAATTGTAGGAGTAGTGGTAGCGCTTTTTAGCGCTGCTTCATTTGCTCAAACAATTGTAACCTCAAAGCATGATTTGTCGGTTTCCGGCGATACTGCTGCCCATTCTACTAATGAAAGCCAGGTTTGTATTTTCTGCCATACACCGCACCAGAAAACAATTACTGCAAAACCGTTGTGGAATAAAAATCTCTCAGCGGTAGCAAGCTATGGAGTTTATACCAGCAGTTCTTTGAACGCAACTCTCACAGATGTTGGTTCAGGAGGAACAACCTCAAATCTTTGTTTGAGCTGTCATGATGGAACCGTTGCTGTAAATAGCCTGGATAATATGTCAACTGTCGGTACGCCAACAATGACGGGAACAGGATTAACAGCAAATAAAATAAGTGGAAATGGGTTGATAGGAACCAGCTTAACCAATGATCACCCTATTAACTTTACTTATAATGCTTCACTCGTTACTTTGGATGGAGGACTAAAAACTCCAGTATCAGCAAATTATGTTGATGCTGCAAGTAAGATTCCCTTATATACAAGTATGTTACAGTGTGCAAGTTGCCATAATCCTCATGATAAGACTAATGGTTCTTTTTTAAGATTAGCAAACAGCGGAAGCGCGCTTTGTCTAACCTGCCATAATAAGTAATCTCCAAATTTTGGAGGAGAGGCGTCTCTGAAAATTCAGAGACGCCCCTGATTAAAATGAAATTCAAACTTTGGAATAAAATATTGTTATTTGTTTTATTCACCACAGCGTTAAATGAATCATATTCACAAGTCAAATCTTTGTCTGGTTCAGTAGGCGGCGAATACAGGGCACAAAACTATCTTTACCAAAGCGGGCAGAGCTTGTATTCAAGATTCAGCCAGCTCATTGAATTGCAAACCGATGGGTACATATATAATCCCAACCTGGTTGAATTTAATTTGCATTCTCAATTCATGAACGCTAATTCTACAACTTATTATCTTTCCTCCAGCACTAAGCAGAAAGAAAATTATTTTAATTTTTATGATCTGAATTTAAATATACTGCAAAATAACAATTTCCCGGTAATGATCTTTTTAAGAAACGATTTAAATACAAACTCCGTTGAACCGCAGTTCGGATCAGTAATTAGCAACCAGGTTTTTACAAATTCTAAAGGTTTAATTTTCTCTCCGAAGTTAAACGGCGCTCTTAATTCGAAGATTTCTCTTTTTACGTTCCGGTATAACGATACAAGAACTTACGCGCCAAATCCAAATACTCAGGTAGATCAAAAGAATCAGGATTTCCAGCTTTCATTTGATTTCCCGCAGTTTTTAAATACGCAAATTGGTGTTGAAGCAATTCAGCGAAGGCGGTCTGATAATATTAAAAATATGAAGTATTTGTCAGACGAAGTACATTTGAGAGGAGTTACGCAAGCTAGCGCTGTAGATCAGATTTCATTTAATGCTAATTACTGGAAAGAAAGTACCCTTAGCTCAGTAATGGCCACTGCATTTTGGAACTCTCAAAGGTTTCAGGATATGATCAATCAATTGAATTTTCAATTTAGAGCTTCTAATACCGGTTCAAGTTCAGTTTATGATGGGGCTGTTAACGAGCAGCTTAATATAAATTTTTCGCATAACTTATCCGGCAATATAATAGCATCGCATCAGGAAACTTATTCGAACTCGCTTTCCGGTATAGCAAGACGTAGAAATTCTGTCTTAAGCGGCGGAATTATTTACCAGGGGAATCTGGAGAAATTTTTGATGAATCTAGCTTCTAATGTTTCATTTCAGAGGAGTCAAAATCCTGTTCCGGCAAATTCAATTCAAGGGATGTTTTCCGGAGGAGTGCAAACTCAGGGCTTTTCTTTCGGAAATATTTCGCTTTCGGATCAAATTTCTGTAAGGAAATATTTTACAACTAAATCACTCGTTCTTTATCAGAATACAGTTTCGGGAAGCATCGAAAGCAATTTTGCCGGTAATCTTTTTTTCAGGACCAGCGGGAATTATTCGTTGAATGGTACTATGGACAGCTCGGGCTTTCCGGATAAAAACTTTACTCTGTTAACAGGCTTAACTTATCAGTCATTTAAGCTGATTACTTTTTATCTGACTTTAAATTATGGACGCGACTGGTTCTCAAATCCTTTTTTAATGTATTCGATAAACCGGTATTCGGCAACTCTTCAATTACCAAATCTCTTTCAGAATTTTACTTTGCAGGGGAGAGTAATTAAGACCTTTAATGTATTTCAAAATAATTCTGAATTTAATTATGATGTTATTGCAGCATACACCTGGCGGGCATTGGAGTTTAGCTTAAGGTTTACGGGCTATTCAGTTTCAACTATGAAAAGAAGAGATTTGTTTTTTACAGTCAGGCGGGCTTTTTCTGTCAACTTCGACTAAAATGAAATGTTAAAATTTTTCAGTCATATAGCAATCATCTTTTGTGTTTTTATTGGGCTTGTTTTACCTCAGTCAGTAAGCAATGACAGTCTTGTCTGGCCCAAGCCGCCCGAGAAAAGCAGGATAAAATTTTTATATTCTTTTTCTTCAAAAGATGATTTCGGCATTTCTAAATCTTTATTTAAGAAATTTGTAGAATTTCTCTTCGGCCAAGAGAAAGAAATCTCTCATTTAGAAAGACCGCAAAGCATCGCCGTTAACAGCAAAGGAGAATTGTTTATTACAGACATCGGATTGAAGGGAATACACTTTTTCAACATCGAAGAGAAGGAATATAAATTTATAAAAAGCTGGGGCGAGAACTCTTTTGAATCGCCTGTTGGAATCGCCGTGAACAATGAGGATGATATTTTTATTTGCGATTCGGGCATAAGGAAGATAATAGTTTTAGACAGATATCTGGATTTTAAGTATGTATTCAAAGAAGAATTGATTAGACCGACAAGCATAAAGATTAGAAACGATACCGTCTATGTAAGCGACACAGGCGCCAACCAAATTATCATTTTTAATTTGGAAGGGAAAGAACTTAGGAGGATAGGCGGCAGAGGAGACACTGCAGGCAGCTTTAACTACCCTGTGCATCTTTGTTTGGATAATTCTAAAAGCGCATATACTAACTCTCTTTATGTTGTTGATGCAATGAATTTCCGAATACAAGTGTTAAACAAAGCGGGAGTGTTTGTTAAAAGTTTTGGCAGGCTTGGGAACGGCATAGGGGATTTTGCAAGACCAAAAGGAATTGCGCTCGACAGCGACGGACACATTTATGTGGTCGACGCTTTGTTCGATGTGGTTCAGATTTTTGATCAAAATGGTCAAGTGCTTTTAGCGTTTGGCGGCTCGGGATCCGGGAAAGGAAATTTTTATTTACCGGCAGATATTTTAATTGATAACCAGGACAGAATTTATATTGTGGATTCCGGCAACCGTAGAATTCAAGTATTTCAGTATTTA
>JAJYSI010000184.1 GCA_021793635.1 Bacteroidota bacterium | reverse complement strand
AATCGAGATTTTTAAATAGTCAAACGCAATTTTTTTCTAACAAAACGCGTTTTTCAATTTGGGAAACGCATTTTGTTATTAATAAAATACATTTTTCTATTTGCCAAATGTAATTTTCAATTTGCAGATCGCATTTTATTAATTAAAAAATACAAATGTTAAATTGGAAATTACGATTCTCAATTAACAAAACGCTTTTCACTATTTATAATATGCATTTAATTAATAGTAGGTCGAATTTATTTAGAAATGAATCGAAATCTTTTTCAGAATAATTCAATTTTATTGGGAATAAAACGCAGACTTCTATTTAAAAATTGCTTTGGAGGAAATTAAAACTCTGAGTTTTATTTCTAATTGAAATAGTAAAGATATTTATATCGATTGATTACTTTATCCGCCGTTCAATATTGCTTTAAGAGCCGGCATCATAACTTTACCTTCGGCAATTAAGAATGGAATGCGGATATAATCTATGTTGTTGGCAATCCATTTATCTTTTATCTTCCAATCATTAAAAGTATCGTTGGAAACTAAAAGACACTTTTCCTTACGAGCATTTTCAATTAAGAATTCGTCTGCCGAAGTATGAGAGGGGACTTCATAATAATTTATTTCTTTCTTAAGATTGCTAAGCACGCTGTAATCGTTGGTATGATGCCTAAGCGAAGCATCTGCAATTGCAACAATATCGGAAAAGCCTTTTGATTTAAGCTCATCGACAACCATCTTTAAGTTTGAAAACTTTGCATTCTTATTTGATTCATTATTGCTGTGCCTCGTCACGTTACTTGCGTCTATATAAACTTTAACTCTGGATATCCGGAATATTTCAAAGTTATTTTTATCTCCGTCATAGAAGCCGTGCTTTCTAATATCCTGATTATGAAGCAGGAATTTTTTTATGCTGTCATCCTGAGCAAGTTTCTGATTATACCAGAGAGGTATAACTTTTATTTCTTTATCCTTTTCATTACTGCCGTTATTGGAAAAGCTTATTTTATATTTTTCCTGTTCGGCATCAAACATTTTCTTCAATTCTTTAAATGAAATAATTGCGCCGTTCTCCTGCTTCTTAATAAGATCAAATAGAACATATTCATCGCACGAGAAACCTTTTGCACCGTTGGATTTAAAATATTTATAATTATCAAACTCCTGCCGGGTCTGGATTGACAGCCTCTTTGCATCTTCATAGTCTTTAGAATCATTAAACCCAGCCTGTACTGCGGAGTAAAAGTCGTTCGGGGATTTAAATCCTTTTGCAACAGCTTCATTATAAATAAAAATATCCGGGAAGCCGAGATCATACACCTTTTCAAACTCTCGGTAGTTGTGGAATCCCTTGCTTGAAGCATACTGCATAAGCATGATGGGATTCTTCAGGTCATCCTGTATTATTGAAGTTGTTTTTGTGTTTTTATAAATGTCGTATTTCTTTTTGAACTCCTCGAAGCCTTTTACGTAGCCTCCTTTTTGTGCTGCGGAAAAAGCTTCCATATCATTTATATCGAGCTCCTTAAGCTGCTTGTATTCGGGAAAAGTAGAGCAGCCCTTTTTGCGGGCATCATAATATTCGCATGCTTCCGAAAATCCGTTCTTTAATGCTTCTGCATAATCTTCAAGAAAAGAAAAACCCGCGCTTTGAATTTTGTATATAATATTTTCTGCCGGGATATAGAACAGCCGTTCGGATATTTCCTCGGAAGTATCATCGCTGCCGTCAGGTTTATTTTCAACATAGAAAATAAACTTTGCTGCCAGGCTGTCTGCATATTTAATAAATCCGTTAACATCTTTGACTTCAATGGAAGGGAGATCGGTAAAGTTCTCCGTCCGGATATAATCAAACTTAGTACTCATTTATTAACCTCCTCAAAAATTAAAAATGGGCAAATGGATTTAGTATTTATATAATTATTAATATTTTGAGAAATGTACAATTTATCCCTGTTTTCTATTAGAGATAGTTTTTCCATTATCTCAAGCATATATTCTTTTGAAGTGACGGCAAAATAAATTTTATTTGAATCCTTTATAGAGCCGTTATTAATAAGATTGCTTAACAACTGGTTGTTTTTATTTACTTCATCAAAGTAAGCGGAGCTTTGTTTAAATGTGTCGAATAGTTCGCTCATTAAAGCTGCATTTTCAACGTCATACTTAGAATGGAAAATCGTATCGTTTAATTTTTTAAATACGATATTAAATAAATCGGCATCGTGCAAATAATTATTCCGCAGGATTGAAAAATGCTGGTTGGATAAAAGCTCCATTGAAGGCAGGCATGCAAGTTCTCCAAATATAAAATGAGGATTATTTGTTTCCGTAATCTTTTCGGGTATCTCCTGAATATTTATCGCCGGGATATTTTTAAAAACATCAGAATTTATCATGAATAAATTGTCTTTCATTTCAAAAAGACTGGTTAGGCGATCGATCCTTTCTTTTATCATGTCGGCGCTGTTGGAAGCATACAAAAAAGTCATCGGATAAATTCCGTCCCCCAATTTTTTAGTAACAAGCGGAAGCAGTTCATCAAGATGGAATTCCTTTAGGAGGCAATCAATTCTGTAGAAAGCCATATCTAATATTTTCTCAAGACCTTTTTTAGCTTTTAGAAAACTTAAAAGTTCATTCTTGTTTTTATGTTTTATTGAATCATACTTTCGAAAATATTTAATGAATACTGGAAAGTTTTCTAAAACTTCTTTTTCAATAAAGACCGCGGGAAGAATGGTTTCCAATCCAAAATACTTTTGCTTATCATTAAGAGAGGTTAAGAAATTTTTTATATCTACAAATGTGGTAAGCCTGCCGGCATAAAATATCTGTTCGGCGAGAAGAAGAGAGGTCCAAAGCATTTTGGTCTCTGTTATCTCCGTTATTTGAGAGCTTTCCGTATTTAGAACTGTAATTTTAATTTTAACCCCTTTAAAATTTTTTCCGTAAACTCGATTTCATGCATTTACCCTTTTAATTTTTGCCCCAATATAAATTTTATTTTTGAATAATTCAAAAAAAAATGAATTAATATCTCAACGATTAATATTCTTCGCCGAGATAACGGTAAAGCCGTTATGAATTTTCTCGCGATTTTTATTCGGATAAAAAAACTATTTTACTCGTACCGCAGGCTTTTTACCGGATTCGCCGCCGCCGCTCTTAAAGCTTTAACACTAATTGTTGCCAGTGCTATTATTAAAGCAATTCCTCCTGCAAAAGCAAATATCCACCAGCTTATATTTATTCTGTAAGCAAAGTCGTTAAGCCAGTTGTTCATAAAATAATATGCAACCGGTATTGCAGCTATGTTTGCTATGATGATCCACTTCAAAAATTCTTTAGAAAGCATAAAAAGAATTGACGGAATAGAAGCGCCAAGAACTTTTCTTATTCCGATCTCTTTAGTCTTTTGCTCAACAAGGAAAGTGGCAAGTCCAAATAAGCCGAGACAAGCTATAAAGATTGTCAGCACTGAAAATGACAGTGCGATCAAACCAATTCTTCTTTCATTCTTATAAACTTCATTAAAAGAATCATCAAGGAACCTGAAACTGAAAGGCATTCCGGCTGCAATGCTTTTCCATTTATATTCCGCTTCATTAATAATAGAAGAAATTTTTCCCGCGCTTACTTTGAAAGTAATAAGTCCGTTACTCGGTTCTAACACAAAGCACAAAGGTCCTATATCCTGATGCAAAGATTCAAAATTAAAATCCTTAACAACTCCGATTACCTTGTAAGTTTTTATCCGTCCGCCTGCTACCCAGGTGTACATAAGTTTGTTTAAGGGATCTTTAAATCCTAATTGCTTAACAGCGGTTTCATTTAAAATTATTGATGCTGAATCAGTTCCGAAATCCCGCAAGAAGTTTCTCCCTTCGATTAATTTTATTCCGAGAGTTTTAAAATAATCATAATCTATTCTCCATCTTTGCATGGTTAGACCGCTTCCGGCAACATCTGCAGCACTGGTATAAAATGCGCTGAAATTTCTTTCCGAAGGAATGGGAAGAAACGAGGATACCGTTCCCGAAATTACTCCCGGTACTTTCAGCATTTCGTTCTTAAAAGAATTAACATTATTGCCAAGCATGTAAGTATCATTTATAATCAGCATCTGGTCTTTTTGATAGCCCAGCTTTTTTGTCTGAATATAATTTAGCTGCCTGTAAATAATAAATGTCCCGGTGATAAGGATTATTGAAGCTGCAAACTGAAAAATTACCAATGTGCTTCTAAGCTTTCCGCTTTTACTGCCGCGTGAAAGCTTGCCTTTCATAATCTCTCCCGGCATGAATCGGGAAAGATAAAATGAAGGATAGCTTCCGGCAATTATTCCTACCAGTAAAGGAAGAACAAGAAGGAAAATTAAAATAGGAGTTGAAAAAATTATTTTGCTGTCCAGCTTCTTTCCAATTAAATTATTAAACAGCGGAAGAATATCGTAAGCAATAACAATAGAAATTATAACCGAGATAAATGCCGTCAAAATTGATTCGGTAAGAAATTGAAAGACAAGATTCTTACGCTCAGTACCAAGTACTTTTCTTATGCCGACTTCTCTTGCACGGTTTGCAGAGCCTGCAGTTGTCAAATTCATAAAGTTGATGCATGCTATCAGCAGAATAAACAATGCTACTGCCGATAGGATATAAACATATTCTATATTACCGCTTGGGCTGAGTTCCTGTACACGCTTCGAATATAAGTGGATGTCCGTTATAGGAATCAGAGAATTCTCTATTTTATTTCCCGCCTTATAAAAATCTTCTTTGCTTTTAATTTGCAGAACTTTTTTAGCATACGGTATAGAATACCTGTCGTTATATTCTTCAAAGTTTTTTTCGAACTCTTTATAATCGACTCCCTTTCTTAATAAAAGATATGTATGAAAATTTGAAGAGACAAAGTTTCCCCATTCATATCTTAAAGTTTTCATCGGAAAGAGAAAATCAAATTGGAAGTGTGAATTATCCGGCATATCTTTAATTACTGCGGTAACCTTAAACAAAGTATTTCCGTAAATATTTGTTTCGAGGTATTTGCCGACTGCATTATCGGTACCGAAATATTTATCTGCAATGGATTGTGTTATTACAACAGAATTCGGTTCGTTAAGTGCATATTCTTTATTCCCATAGAGTACGGGAAACGAAAATACTTTAAAAAATGTAGAGTCTACGCATGCCATCCTGCGTTCGTTGAAGAATTGATCGCCTTTCTTTATATATACGTTATTGTCGATATTATAAATACGAGTGTATTCTTCAACCTGAGGATAATCTTTTTTTAATATCGGTCCCATCATATCAGAAACAACAGGAAGCGCAAGCTCGGTTGCGCCGAATTTTAAATCCGTATTTATACGAAAGATCCTGTCGGCATTTTTAAAGAATTTATCGTAGCTTAATTCATAGAACACGTAGAAAAGAATCAGCAGGCAGCAGGTTATCCCGATTGTAAGTCCGCTGATATTAATTATGGAATACATCTTATGGCGGAGAAGATTCCTGAATGCTATCTTGAAATAATTTTTTAACATAATTCGACCCCGAATTTTATTTGTATAATCAGAAGCCATTAAGAATGCCCCGGTTATACATTGCTGACAGTAAAATTAATTCAAAATATTATTTTCAACAATGGTGCCATATAATTTCATATAAATATAATTGGAAAGCGCGTTTTATATTTATTAATCGTCCGTTATCAAACGGTTGCGTCCGTATTCGTACGTTACAATAAGTTTTAAGTTGCCAGGTTAACGCCAACTGCGAATAATCGGAGGCAGATTGCTGAAAGCTGTCTGCTTTTTCCTTTCATTGATTTTAGCTGGTATCTTTGCTACATTGGTTTCAGAAAATAATTTCAAAGCGAGAAACTGCCATGGAAATGTTTAAAGTACATGTTAAAGTTTCTAACCCGCTAAAATCGGAACTTTTCTTCGAAGAAGACTTTTGGGTTGATACAGGATCGTTGTATACTTTCGCACCCGAAGACAAATTAGAAAAAATCGGAATTTCACCTTTGCTGAGCAGGGAAGTGACTCTGGCAGATGGTCTAAGGGATAGACGCTTACTTGGTTCGGCACTTCTAACTACAACTGAACCTGCTGAAACTTTACCTTCATTGGTAATGTTCGGACCAAAAAACTCGCTATACATGCTTGGAGCAATGGCACTTGAAGGTTTTGGTGTATAACCGGATCCTATATCTAAAAAATTAAAACCCGTTGCGGCTATCATTGGTGCGCACTTTGACAGCATGTAGATAAATTTCTTACTAAAGCTGAACGCTGAGTGCTGACAGCTTGTTTCATTCATACCTCAAGGATTTTATTGGGTTTGCTGTTGCCGCTTTAATTGCTTGTATTCCGATTATAATTATCACAAGCATCAAGGTTAAAGCCATTACCAGGATAAATATCCAAACGCTTATTTCAGTCCTATATGCAAATCCTTCCAGCCACTTACTTGCTGCGTACCATGCTAAAGGAATTGCAATAATATTTGCAAGGGCAATAAGTTTTATATAATCCTTTGATAATAAAGCAAGAATATTTCCTGTACCGGCTCCTAAAGTTTTTCTTATTCCGATTTCTTTGGTTCGCTGCTGTACGCTGAATGAAACAAGACCGAAAAGACCGAGGCTTGCAAGAGCTATAGCTAAAACACCGAAGATATAAAATATTTTTTGTGTTCTTTCCTCCGAAGCATACATCTTATTGAAGTCACCGTTAAGGAATGTAAGGTCAAACGGATGATCCGGAACTAAAGCTTCCCACTTTTCTTTCA
>JAJYSI010000183.1 GCA_021793635.1 Bacteroidota bacterium | reverse complement strand
CATTGTATTGACATCTGTATTATTTGTAACTGATTTCATATAAACCATAAGCAACTGCTCGCGGCACACTACCGGCAACCACTAAAATATTCGGATTATTTTTACCTAAATCGGTTATCGGTTGAATAACATATGATTCCCAGTTGCCTCTTACCTTTGATAAATCTATTAGTCCCGTTTTCTCAAATCTGTTAAGTTGATTATTTCCATCTACAACTGCAGGAAGGATTACTAATTTACCTCTTCCAGAAAGTGTATTAATTATTTCAGGCTTCTTCCCAGTCGCCTCCTGGCAGTCCTTTATAAAATCGCGACAACCCCAAATTATTCCTTGATCGGCGTTTTCAGGTAAATATATCTCAACTTCATCAGGGGTAAAAATCCAAGTCTTTTCAGATTCATTTTCTTTTATAAACCTTTTGAAACTGTTTTTTATCTTTATGACTGAAGTCGGAATAAGCTGAATTGCAGCTAACAGACTTACAAATTTGCCGAGGAATGTGCGACGGTTAAAACGATTCACGTTAATAATATCGGGATTTGTCTTACTGTTTTGATTTTTAATAGAGATTGGTTTTGCAAATTTTTTTTTCACATGTTAATTATTCTTAGCGCACTTTGCGAAGAAAGGACAGCCAAATGAAACAGCCGCAAAGTTACGCTAAGATAGAAAATGATTTCCACATGCTTTCAAATTCAATTCTTAATTTCTTTGATTATTTATTCATATCAACTTGTATTTTTAGAGATGATCCTGATTGCACGGTACAAGAAGATACAAGATGAATCACGAATGTGCCATTCTTTTGTTCTGTATTTTTTACCCGTTGCTTTACTCCGTCCAGCGTAACGAACAATTTTTTTTCTGACTTACTTTTAGGCAGCTCCAATATTATATTTTTTATTTTAACCTCACCGTATTTCACATTAATACTCGACCTCAGTACTGAGCGAGAACGTTTCTGCTGATAAAGTCCCCACCCGTCAGAACCCGAGAAGAAGGAGACGTGATTTTCCGGCTGCCATACCGGTTTGAATCCGATTGTTTGTTCAGGTCCGTTGAAAATAAAACCCTGAAGAGCCAGCAGCAGGGACCAACTACTTAGAGGTCTGACATAAAAATCACCGCACTCGTCTTCCCCAAAAGGACTACCGGTACCGAATACACATGCGTTGCTGCCAAGAGTAACTTCTCCTTTTGCACGTAAGCGCCCGTTGTATCGCTCGGAAATAGCCTTCACGATACTAAGTCCATCATGTATCATTCCATACTGCAGCATGGTTGCCGCAGCTGCATATTCAAAGCCGCTCATGACTTCATTATAATAATTAATGTGATCTTTAGGTAGTTTACCCGGGAAGACAAACATTTCCCAGCCTGTTTTTCCCGATCCAAGAAAGTTTCTGAAAGATGGGAAATAACCTTTACCTGTGTCCGTATACTTATTGGTAGTAAATATTTTGCTAAGTCCTTCTTTTGTCCTTTTCAATGGATATATTTGTCCGAGATTCAGCTGATTTGCCCACCACTGACCCAGAAACATATCAATAGAAACAGCCTTGCCCATTATCAAAGTATTAGGCAAGTTATCCGGTTTTGAAATATAATACCCGAGGGAGTCATTCCAGAGCTGTTTGTTTTGATTTCTAATTCCTGCTTCCCAAATCTTATGATAAATACCGGCGGATTTTGTGTCTCCCATAATAATGGCCATCTTTTCACAAGCTTTCAGCGCAGCAAGATATAATGACCCTATCCACGGAGAAGTACCGGAGACATTACAATCCAGCGTATTATGATAACTGCCGTATAATAGCCCGTCGTGGTTTTTATCAAAAGTATTAATTACATAATTCATTGCAAGTCGAGTTCTTGGCCAGGCTGCAGTTAAAAAGCCGCTGTTGTCGGACAATAGATTCTCTCTGTAAACTTCAAGTATTGTCCCTAATTGACCGTCCAAAGCCATTGTCGTTCCGCCGTCTCTCGCAGGAAGCATTCCATTATCCGTTATGGTATTTAAATCCTGCATTCTCAGCCTGCGTGCCAGTCCCGGATATAAACGGGCAATGCCTTGGGCGTAATGAATTACGTGTTTACAGTTACCGCCCCAAACTTCATCATTCGAAGTACTTTCCCATATGCCGAAATATCCGTCCTTTGTCCAGAAGGTTGTCGGGGACTTTAACACACAAATGTTGGAAGTTATTCGATCCAGTACATATCTCGGTATATTTGAAGAATAAATTGTTTCGTCATAAAGTCTGGTAGTAGAATCTAAATATGAAATATTTTTAGCTACATAATTACCGACATCACTCGCATCCTTCCACCAGTTTTCATATTGGCTGCCGGCATTTTTGAAATACCATTTACTGCCTTCTTTCCCAAAAGTACCGTTTGGGAAATACCAGGTTAATACGAATGTAATTACTTTTTCCTCATTAGGTCTAAGTAAAAAACCGGCAGAAAGCGCACCGGCAATAGTCATTTCGGGTTTCGGACTAACTGCGGTTTTTACTCCTGTTATCCGGCCGTCATTAGAAAAATCATTGTACAAAAATTCTAAATTATCCCATGAAGCAGTATAACTAACATTTTTTGAATAAGCGGATAATTGCATACTGCCGTTTGGACCAATCATGTTAAGACTTGTTATGCCGGGTTTAATCACGATCTCGTTTTTATTTTCGCCGAATCCTTTGCAATATCTTAGATTAGGACCTGCAATTGTATCATAACCCGAAAAACCTACAGCATTTTCTTGCGCCGCCAATAGATTTATCTTTACCTCATTTGAAGAAGTGTTTTTTACTTTCACGTTAAAAATTGCACAAGGTATTGCAGAATTTTTTAAATCCATAGGAATTAAAGGATTATATGCTTCAAGCGTAACTTTTACCGGCAATTTCTTATCAAAAAAAGTGTACCGGCCGAATGGATATTCTCCTTGAAAGATAAGGCTGTCCATTGCGGCAAAAGGACCTACGGATGAGGTCTGAAGAGCTTTTACCACACTATTGTTTTTTGTACTTGCCCTTATTGCAAAAAAGCTATTAGGTACAATGCCGGAGCCGGACCGTTCTTCAAAATTATTGAATATTTGCCACCATACCCGTTCCGCTTTTCCGTTCATGCGGATAACGCCTCCGCCTAAAGATCCGATCGGAAAGTCAAGACCGGTTAAATAAACGCCTTTGTAAATTGCGGAGGAATCTCGGGAAGTATTACCTAATGTGCGGATTTCTTTTGCATTTATATTAATACTACATAGTGTAATTATTAAAAGGATAAGTATATTATTTTTTAATATCCTGATGTTCATTTCTTTTTAATCAAGTATTTGCTTTGTGAATCTTATTGCAAAAGGAATCAGATGTAAATTATTGATAAAGATATATCCATTTACCTGATATTTCCGGAGTTACCTTAAAAGTTATATCTGTTTTATTCACTTTTAAGTCAGACAATTCAATAGAGTTCATTTTATCTTTTCTTATTTCCCCCGAATTTATTTTATGCCCTGCTGTATTTACTGGCAAGGTAATTATTCCCTCTCCCTTTACTAAGATTTTCATGAATGCACTATACTTTTCTGCTTCCTCTTTCGAGGCACTTGTCCATGCTATAGTAGAGAATTTATTTCCAAAATTATACGTTTTACCGTCGATTTCTGTCTTACTGCAATTGTGTCCCTCAAACGAAATTAAATTACCGTCAGTAGCTACATTAAAAGCACAAATCAGACTTCCGTTAAAAGTAATATCATGTCCGTTGACTTTAAAGTTTTCCAGATTTAAAGTATCAGAAGGTAAAGGATTATCTTTCAAAGCTAATGCATCTAGCGAATCGTTTCTTGAAAAGCCGTTAAACCAGTCTTCTGGCTGTGTTCTGTAATGGGCTGCAATAATAGTTGTTCCGTTAAGGAACCTTGTAGCTAAATAAGGACTTGTTCTTGAAACAAATTCTGTATTATCATTTATTCCAGGAAAAGCGCCGGTAGCAGGATATGATCCTGCATCGTTAAGAATGTCAAATAGCGTTTTCGTTTCGTATCCTAAGCTCTGAGATTGATCATCTCTCGGTCTAAAGCCGAAGAAATATGTTTGCCCTTTACCATTTTCTATTTTAGTACCGATGATTCTTTTACTTATGGTTGCCAGTACTTCAGAACCATTTTCGGGTTTTATCGGATATATATGATCTACCAGAAAATCACTTAATATGTATTGATCTGGAATATTTTTAAAATCGTTCTTAAAAACTACTTTTTCACCCGGAGCTATTAGACCTAAATAAGGTGTGGGTTTATACTGAACTCCGAAAAGCTTTTCCCAATTATTTAAGCATTCTTTTCCGCTTCCGTCAATTAATGGCGGAGGTCCGAACCAAATAACTTTACCGCCTCTTTCGCTAAGCTTATTCATAAAATCTATTATGCCCTTCTGCGGAACAGGTTCGAACAAGGCAACAAGAGTTGAAAACTTTCTGCCTCCCATTTCTATTTTTCCGTCCGGTGTTATTTTTGCCAATTCCAGAAGTTTCTCGTCTGTAATGTAATTTGCGTAACCGTATTGAGTAATCCAGCTTCCGAATCGTTCATCTGCGGCGACCAAATTCATAGGGTATAATACTAATACATTAACATCCCGAGGAAGCCCGCCGGTAATATCTTTTATTGCTTCAGTTGAGTTTGATACGCCATAGGCATCTACAACGGCTTGCTTTCTAACCGCACATACTTTTGGCATACCCCAAAATGCCGCGTATGCATTTTTATATTTATTAATAATCCCTAAGGATACTGCCATTGCTTCGCCGAAGTTATCTCTGTCTGCCCAGCCGCATTCAGCATCGTCGTTTCCGGTAGGCTGCAGATATTCTCCCCATTTGAAATAATCATAACAAGCACATGAAGCCTGCTGCACAGTATTAGACCATAAAAAATTTGAAGTATATTCGTATTGATAAGGAGCCATTCTTATATCACCTGTATCCCACATATCTATCGTAGGACTTTCAGCCCATGTTGCATGCCCTGCCGTCGGCAGTATTCTGTCATAGATTTTCTCGGTATAATCCTTGGCGGCTTTGAATAGATCGACAACATGATTATTCAGCAATTTATAATAACGGTCGCGGAATAATATAGTTCTGTATATATCTTCAGGTTTGTCTCCCATTACATATTGAGTTTTGATTAAAGCCTTTGGCGAGTTAGTATAAATTTTGGGACCGTAAACAAAGTATAACATATACTTATCCATATCTTTTATACCGGGATCGTAAAGTTTACTGTAGGTATCCGCCATATTCTTTGTCAGATAACGCATCGAAAACTCGCCGTTATCGTGATGATTGAAATAATACCAGTCCTGCTGAATATGCAGCTCATCAGAATAAAGAGCCGTAAGGTTTATTCCTTTATCATGATATTCTTTCATTAAAGATTTTAAGAATGGTAGTGCTTTCGGACTGAAATAGTCCATTTCAGGAACTTCGTACTCTAGCATTACAAATACACGGTTATATCCTTTTAATTCATTATCGCCGTTACTGTATATACGAATTCTTTGAATAGGTTGTTTGATATCCATTATTAAATCGGACGGTTCCCACATCGGAGTAATTTTTTCCACATTCCATTGATCGATTTTTATGTCTGATTTAATCTCTTTTATATCCTCAGGTTTTACTACACTGTAATGACCGTTGTCAATAACTTTTTCTTTAAATGCATAAGCTTTGACCCCTTTTAATTTAAGTGCAATCATTCCTTTATTATTTGTCCAGTATAATTGTTTCCATAGCTGCAGACTGAATTTACCGTTCTCCGGATCGCGCAAACCTACTTTGTACTGTAACCATCTTCCGCTTTCACCGGTTTTTTTCATAAAACCTGGACCTATCTCTAGCGGACTAAGTATACTCAGTTCAAGGCCCAATTTATATTTCGCCGCAAACTCTCCGATTTTTCTTATAATATTTATATATTCTTGCGTATCGGGTTTTAGTTTTCTAACTGTAGCGTGTTCATCGCGGTACTGACCGAAAAACTGATCGAATGCAATACCAAGAGTATGATCCCCCCTTTGATAGGCTTCTTCACAAACCTGACGCAAACTCATTATCCTTTTGTGAAAACCGGTCGACAAATCCAATTTGAAGTCCGGATTTTGAAGCTCCCTGAGCTGTTTATCGCTCGTTAAAATAATGGTAGTGGAATATATTTCTTTAAATGGCAGTAAACTGATGAGCATAAATATCAAAAATATACTTAAGCCGTATATGTTCAACCTGGTTTTTCTTTTAGTAGTCTTATTACTCATTAAAATTCTCATAAGTTGTTAAATAAATTGTTTACTATATAAATTTCTATTAACCAAAAATATTTGAACAGATTCGATTTAAAAATATTTATTACAGCTATTTCTCATCTGTTTTTAGTGTAGGTTTTCCCTTCAAATAACCAAGCGATGTCAGAAATTTATCAGCATGAAGAAGGGTTTCGTAATAATATTTTCCTGTATTAAAAAAACCGTGCTTCTGATTCTTATACAATACAAGATCGCAGCGCTTTCCATAACTTTCCATTATACTTTTATATTTTTCTGCCGTCGCGGTTGGAATATACTGGTCTCGGGTGCCTACCATAAATAATGTCGGAGGCGCCGAGCTGTCTATATTATTCATCGGAGAAAAAGATTGCCAGTAATTCTTAACTCTGTCATACCCATATCCGTTCGGACCGTTATCAATTACCGGATTAAATAGTACCAGCGCGTCGGGTTTTGCCCTACTCATAT
>JAJYSI010000182.1 GCA_021793635.1 Bacteroidota bacterium | reverse complement strand
TATTTATCCAGATTATTTTTTTGAAAGGAACTTGACTTGAAAATTGCAATATCATCCGACCACGGCGGATTTGAACTGAAGAATTTTCTTGCTGATTGGCTTAAGAAAGAAAATTTTGAAGTTATTGATCTTGGAAATAGTGTTTATCAAAGCGACGACGATTATACAGATTTTGCTGATGCTGTTGCTAAGGCAGTAGCCGGCGGAAGAGTTGATAAAGGTATTGCTATTTGCGGAAGCGGTGTAGGTGCATGTGTAACTGCAAATAAAACCAAAGGAGTCAGAGCCTGCGTTTGTCACGATTCTTATTCTGCTCATCAAGGTGTAGAACATGATAATATGAACGTGTTATGTCTCGGCGCCAGGATAGTCGGAGATGAATTGGCTAAAGAACTTGTTAAAGCTTTCTTAAGTGCTGAATTTATAAATGAGGGAAGGTTCAAAAGGCGTTTTGAAAAACTTGGAAAGATTGAAGATAGTTTTTAGTTCCTGATTGCTGGTTTATTATTTCATTAGTTCTTTTGTCTGTTAATCAGCTTCATTTAACTTTTATAAGTTAAAAGTCTTTCAATTTTTTTAATTGAATGCTTTTTTTTCAGTTCTTATCTTGTGGTTATCTTTTAGTAAGAGTAAACCGCCGATAAAAAATGACATTATAATAATAACCGAAAAAATGATTACAACGGGTATCGATAAAACTACCATTTCATTTGCTTTCATTTTGATGTTTGATATTAACAAAGAAATTCTGTGCCATCAATTAAAATTAGAAAATGAATAAAATGCAGCTTAGCCATGTAATGAAATAAAACAGCAAATGGTGTTTTGTATCAGTTTTGGAAAAAATGTTTTCTAGAAAATTTCTGTTTACTTATGATTGAATTTGAGCGTGAAAGTTGTCCCTTCGCCCTTTTGGCTTTGCACATTTATTTCGGCACCAATTAAATCAACATAATTTTTAACAAGAGCCAGCCCCAAACCATTTCCTTCGTACTTGCGTGTGTACCCGCCTTCTTCTTGAGTAAACGGATGAAATAATTTTGGAATGTAGTTTTGCGAAATTCCAATGCCGGTATCTCTCACATCAATGTTCAGTCCATCTAAGTCATTGGGGTAAAGTTTAATTTCCACCTCGCCTTTTTCGGTATATTTAATTGCGTTGTCAATTAGATTCTGCAATATTTCAGATAAGACATATTCATCCGTTAATACGGAAGTTTTTTCAGTAATTGAATTATAAAATATCTTAATCCCTTTTTGTACGGCGGTGTTTGAGAATTCAATTAAAAGATTTTTTATTAGTTCTCCGGCATCAACTCTGGAAAAATTTATTTTGAGGTTACCGCTCTGCAGCGATGACATATTCAAAATAGAGTTGATGGTTCTAAGAAGTCTCTTTCCCGCAGAATCGATGGACGAAAACATGGAATCGTATCTTTCACCGGTAAGCTCTTCGGCTTCTTCTTTCAGCAGTGAACTATAGCTTAGAATGATATTGAGCGGGGTACGGATTTCATGCGACATCTGAGCCAGGAATTCCGATTTCAATCTATCCGATTCTTCGGCTCTTTCCTTGGCTGCGATAAGTTCCCGGCTTAACATTTTTTGAGAAGTTATATCTTCCTTCAACGCTATAAAATGAGTAATGTTTCCGGAGGCATCTTTAATAGGTGAAATTGACGCGGACTCCCAGTATAATTCTCCGTTCTTTTTCTTGTTGTGGAATTCTCCTTTCCATTCTTTTCCGCATAATATTGAATCCCAAAGTTCTTTGTAATCTGATTTAGGCTTTTCGCCGGAGCTTAATATTTTTGGATTCTTTCCCTTAACTTCGGTTAAAGAATAGCCTGTGACTTCCGTGAATTTCGGATTAACATATTCTATTCGTCCGTCAATATCAGTAATTATAATAGAGCTCGCACTTTGTTCAACTGCTGTAGATAATTTTCGTATCTGTTCCTCTGCTTTTTTTCTTTCCGTAATGTCTATAAGAATTCCGCGTATTCCTATCGGTTTCCCTTCTCTTATTATAGGGTTTGAAAAGATCATTACCGGGAATCTGGTGCCGTCCGATTTTACTGCTGTATATTCATTTGAAGTACGCGTTTCTCCTTTAAAAACTTTTTGAATGCTTTCCTTTGCTCGCTGTATGTCTTCAGGAATAATCATATCAAATATAGAAAGTCCTTTGCTGATATCTTCCGGTTTATAACCGAACATTTCAAACCCGGCTAAGTTTCCAAAAGTCAATATCCCGTTTAAGTCAGTCTCAAATACATTTTGCGGAAGAAGCTCAATTAATTCTTTAAGGGTAAGTTTGCTATCATGCAGTGCCTGCTCCGATATCTTTCTTTCGGTTATATCTTTTATTATATAGCGTCTGATTATAAAGAATAGAAGAAGTGAAGTAACTAAAATGAAGAACCAGCCTTTTATCATTTCGATTTGCTCGAATACATATTGGTTAGGGCTTAAGGCTCCGGCAATACGGTCGGAAAAAGCAATCCACAGTATCCCGATTATCAAAAAGGATAAGGCTGATTTGAGTGCCGCACTATTTTGTGCCGACCATTTTAGCGCATTGAATTTCAAAAACTTTCCCGCTCAAAATTATTTATATTTTCTTAGATGACGCTTCGATTTACTTTAATAACCGAAAAATTGATTCCCCCTTTTTTTTATAATTATTCATCGAAGTAAATTATTATCGAAATTCTTTTAAACTTTTTTAGCCTATAAAATCTTCCGCATAAATATTGCTTTTCACTTTACAAATCTAATTTGATTGGACACCGGTTTAGCTTTAAGATTAATTTTACTTCCGGCTGCCATTTAAAATTTTGGTTAATTCATTCTGAAGAATTTCCTCTGCGGTAATAACGTGCCTTTCCTCTGTACGCAGTCCCGAAATTACCAATCTAATTACAAATTTATTGTTCAGCTTTGTATGGGTTAAAAATATTTTACCGGTTGAGTTAACATTATTCATCAATGCTTCGTTAAGTTTATCGAGCTCTGCTTCGTTATTCATACCATTTGGATGAGCCCTAAAACAAGTGGTGCTGAACGGAACCGGCGCCATCAATTCAAATTGAGTATTGTTAATTATCCATTCGGAAAAAATCTTACCGAGACGTAAATGTTCTTTTATTCTTTCGGAGATTCCTTCTACACCAAAATACCGGATAATGAACCAAAGCTTTAGCGCACGGAACCTTCTTCCAAGTTGAATACCGTAATCCATATAATTTTCAACTTTGCCGTCCCCGGATGATTTTAAATATTCCGGTACAAGACTAAACGCCTTCTTTAAAATATTTTTTTTGCGTGTGAACAGTACACTTAAATCTACCGGCGTAAAAAGCCATTTATGCGGATTAACAACCAGCGAATCGGCTTTTTCTACCCCGGCAAAATTAAAACGCATCTCCGGAATGATTGCCGTAACTCCTGCATGGGCAGAATCAACATGCAGCCACAAATTTTCCCGCTCGCATATAGCGGCAATTTTATCAACAGGATCTACGCTTGTTGTTGAAGTTGTTCCGATAGTTGCGACAATGCAGAAGGGAAGCCAGCCGTTCTTTCGGTCTTCCTCAATTGCTTTTTCTAATTCCGACGGGATCATCCTGAATTCTTTATCAACAGGAATTTTCCTAAGACCGTCAATTCCAAGACCGAGAGTGATGGCAGATTTATCTATTGAGGAATGCACCTGCTCGGATGCGTAAAGGCGGAAGCCGCGGATATCTTTTGCACCTGCAAGTCCTTGCTGTCTTATTTGATAATTTTCTATCTGCTCTCTTGCCGCCGCAATTGCATGCATTGTGCTAACGGAAGCGGTGTCATAAATAATTCCCCAAAAGTCTTCGTTAAGCCCAAGCATTTGTCTGAACCAGCTAAGAGTAACATCTTCAAGCTCGGTTAAAGCGGGAGAAGTTCTCCAGAGCATTCCGTTAGCGTTAAATGCAGAGGCGAGAAGCTCGGCAAGTATGCCGGGTCCGCTTGAAGTTGAATTGAAGTAAGCCATAAAGCCGGGATGGTTCCAGTGTGTAATGCCGGGAAGAATTTTCTGCTCAACGCCGTTAAGAATATTGTCCATGCCTTCGCCGTGAACCGGCGGGGAAGCGGGGAGACTCTTTTTAATATCGCCCGGCTGCATTTGAGATAAAACCGGAAATTTTTCGATGCCGCTTAGGTAATCTGCAATCCAATCAATTATTTGATGACCGTATTTCCTAAACTCATCCGCAGGCATATCGCCTAAGCTGCCGGATGAATTATTTTTTTCGCTGTCCATAATTATAATGCAATTAAAATTTTTTAAATGAAATTGACTTTGCTAAACCTAATGCGAACTAAAATTAATTACAACATTAAATATTTAAAGAAGATTCCTTCTACTTAACCATTGTCAACATCATTATAGTGTGAAAATATGATGATTTATTCCTTTTGCAGAGTAGTTCATGAGAACCTGGAGAAATAAGATGAATATTATCTGCAACACTCTGTATACGGAGGGAAAATTATTATCGCAATAAAAGAATATTTTATTGATTTTTGAAAAAACAATTTGTTATCGTAGAACCAAAATTTTTATCTCTGGAAATAGAAAATATATTTTTCAAATTAAAAATTATTATTTGGGAAAAAGAAATTTTTATTCTGAAGTTAAAATTTTTAGTTTAAGAAAAAGAATTTTATACTCTTGAAATAAATACTTTAAGTCTGAAAAAAGAAATTTTAATTCCGGAAAAACAATTTTTAGCTCCGGAAAAAGAAATTTTATTTCTAGAAAAACAATTTTTAATTCCGGAAAAACAAATTTGGGTTCATGTATTTTAGCTTAAAATCGTCAAATTTCGAAAGTTTCTAAAAAAGTAGGATAAATAGCTTAAAAATCGAGGTGCAAACATTGTTAAATTCGTCATTAGGGTGTGACGAATAAACATAAATAAAAATAACCCTAAAATCTAAAAATGCGGAGGATAAATGAAATATCTGCAGGATCTAATAGTAATGCTAAAGGCAATATTGAGGGGAATACAGGCATATCCGGAAAAATGGAAGGATCAGCCTTACACGCCGGAATATGTTCAAGCAGCTATAACAACTATTGAAGACGGGGATAAAGCTGTTGGAGATGCCGAGACAAACTTATCAAAAGCGCAGGCAGCCGCAAGGCAGATTTATTCTGAAAAGCAGGCTGAAGCCGATAAGATTGTAAAGATTGCATTAGGCTTTCATTCCGATAACCCTGACCAGCTTATCGACTATGGAATAAAATCCCGCAAGCCCTATGTTCCAAAGATGCGACCCGAACAAATACTGAAAGTTTTATTAACCGACGATACAGATGGTGTTGGCTTCATAGTTTCTACACAAAAAGACTCTGTTGCAAATAACTATGAGTGGCAAAAGGGACAGGGAGCCAATCCTGCCGATACAAACACTATACCTGAGATGAAATTTTTTAAATTCACAAGCAAGACAACCTTTGTAGACGATGATGTTGCAAAGGGTGTCCGCTATTTCTACCGCGTTCGTGCGGTAAACACTGCCGGGGACGGTCCCTGGAGCGAACCGGTTAGCAAAGTACAATGAGTGGCATAGAGATGTCATCTTTCCAAAAGATGACATCTCTATCTATTTTTATTTCAGCAGCAAAAGTTTTTTAGTTGCAGTAAAGCTTCCCGCTTTTAGCTGGTAGAAATAAATCCCGCTTGCAAGATTGCCTGCATTAAAATTAATTGAATAACTTCCTTGAGTTTTATAATCGTTTATAAAAATATTTTTATTGAAGTCTATTATATGAAATGATTAACTTGATTTATAAATATGTTCTGTAATGGTGGGACCATGACAGGCTAGGAAAGCATAATTTATTCCTTTTTATCTTTTGCCAATAATTATTAATGCTCTGTTTCCTAACTGCCCCACGGCTACCATTAGATTGCCCTTTACTGCAAGTCCATACAGTGATTCATTAGGATTATAAAGCTCGTTATACACATTCCACATGCTGCCGTTATAGTGTGCACATAGCCCAAAAGCACCGACAATAAATACATCATTTGGCGCATTACCCCGTATTTTCTCTGAGTAGTAAGCAGGTAATGCCGTTATTTCCTGCCAATCGCCAGGTTTGCCGACAATATGTTTACCGCCTCCTATAAATATTTTATCCATTGATTGGAACCAAACGGTTTGAAGCCTGCTTCCTGGCGACCAGCTAAGTGAGTCAACAGTGCCGTTTGGATTTATTTGCAGTAATCTTTTATCCCCCATTTCATACTCGTTTGTTACTGTTGCAAGGATTGTATTTCCTGAACCCCATATATCAGTTATTGCAGTCGTTGTTCCACTTTCTATCTTTTGCCAACTGCCGTTTTGGTAATGGGTAATACTACCGGCATTACCTACCACATAAAAATCGTTGCTGCTTATGCCCCATATTTTATTTATGGCTCCAGTTAGTATAGGATTTACTTCGCAGTCTAACTTTACCGAATCGCCATTTACCCAGCCAATACTTCCGCCATTTGTTACGACAATACTATTATCTGCAAAAGCATAGATTGATCTTAAGGGGGGATACTTAACTGCGCTGCAGTTTCCGTAATAAAATATTCTTTTTAAATTCCATTTACTCCCATCCCAATGAACAGCATTATAAGCATTAGGATCCGGCGCTCCATTGGCAGAGTCAAGATAGACAGCGCCAACACACCAGATATCAGAATCGCTAACAATAGCAACATCAGACAAATGGCTGCTTCCGGCATTCGCTGCGCCAAAAGTAAATGTTTGGAAAGTAAAATTATTACTTGTAGTATCCGTCGAGCTGCTGCC
>JAJYSI010000181.1 GCA_021793635.1 Bacteroidota bacterium | reverse complement strand
GATCTTCAGCCTGATTTTATTTGGTTCTTTAGCCAAAGCAAATCCGCCACTTTTTCCCTTTTTAGAATAAACCAAGCCGCTTTCTGTTAAGCTTTGCAATATTTTTGATATAAATTCTTTAGGAATATTTAGTTTGTCAGAGATTTCCTCGGAGTTAATAACACCGGAGTTATTCTTTGCTGCGAGATAAAGAACCGCCTGCAATCCATATTCACATTTTTTAGAAAAGATAACTGTCATTTTGTAATCAGATTTTATTGTCTGATTAAAGATAAAGACAAAGACATTATTTGTCAAGTTAATTTTTTTAAGTAGAATCCAACGACTAATTTAATCATCTAATAGTATTATTGAGAACGAGCGGAGAGAATAATTGAAAAATCGGAAAAAGCATGCTTAATTTCAAATTCAATAAAGTCTAAAATAATTATAGGAGAAATCTAATGCCTGTATACGAATATAAATGCACCGAGTGCAACACTAAATTTGATGTTTTCCATAGAACTACTAATACAGATGAAAGAGTTGTTTGTCCGGAATGCAAATCTTCAAATAACAAAAAACTATTATCGACCTTTAGCGCCAGTATGAATTCTTTGGGAGGATATTCACCTTCAAGCTATGAACCGTCAAGTGATGCTTCATGTTCAACTTGCGGATGTGGTTCCGGAGCCTGCGACATAAATTAGGATTTTTTTAGGTTATCCCAGGACAGTATTTTTCTATCGCCATAAAGTCTGCCGATTTCTGCGCCTATTATAAATACGATAGAAGAATAATAAATCCAAAATGCAATTACCACAAGGAAAGTATATGTGCCGTATATTTCCCCCCAGGTTTTAAAGTGGTTTAAGTAGAAACCAAATCCCTGTTTGGCTGCTTCCCACAAAATTGCAGCCCAAAAAGCGCTAATAAAAACTACGCTTTTCCGTATTTTTATTACAGGAACAGTAAAATACAAGATTGAAAAAACTATAAAAATTAAAACCAGCGATAAAACAGAAATAATGAAATGTTCAAAGATTCCAACCGATAAAAAATGAAGGATATTGAATTGTTCTGTAATTTCTTTAACGACATCTAACAGGGGCGTCAAAATGGTGGTAAGTAAAAAAATTAGGATTACCATAAAGACAAGAGCAAAATCTTTTAGCTTGCCCCAGAGATAAGATTCATCCCCTTTCGCCCCGAATACTTTATTCAGAATGGTTCTCATGCTGCTGAACAAACCGCTCGCGGCAAATAACAGACCGAAGCCTCCTACTATCCCGGCAATATTTTTATATTGGATTACTTCGTTTATCCTGGAAAAAATTAATTTCTTAGCAAGCTCGGAATAATTATCGTAAGGAATTATTGTGTCGATAAAAGCATTTATCTGAAATTGCATATTATGCGAATTTAATATGTTGCCAAGCAGCGAAAAAATAATTAGAACGAAAGGAATAATGCAGACAAAAAGAGAAAATGCAAGTCCACCGGCAAGCAAATAAGCATGATGCTCATCCGTGCGTTGTATTAGCCCCCCGAAGTAATACACAACAAAGCTTTTTATTTTTTTGAAAGTCGGAATATATTGGAGTATTAACTTTAACTTTCTAAACCTACGATATAAATTCGATTTATAAATGTTTTGTAAAATCGATTTTTTATTCATTCATAATTCGCGAAATTGTGTTGTAATATATATCTGAAAGCTGCGTCAATTCAAAAGTAAAATTTTTATTGAAAATAAGTTTTTCCCCTCCTGTTTTCCCTGCGAAATGAAACGGTTGATTTCTTCCTTCTAAGATTCTTTCAACTTTATTTCTATTCCCTTCTGAAATTGAAATTATTATTCTCGATTGACTTTCTGAAAAAATTGAAAAATCTTCACGTGATTTAACCGGGATAGTAACTTCGGCTCCAATTAATTTTTCTTTATTGATAATACAACATTCAGCAAGAGATGCGGCTACTCCACCTTCAGAAATATCATGCGCAGATTTAATCAATCCTTCATTTATTAGTTGAAGAAGAGTATTATGTAGATTTTTTTCAACTGCTAAATTTATATTGGGTGAATCACCTGCTACTTTTCCATGAATAACTTTTACATATTCGCTGCCGCCAAGCTCCTCGAAGTCTTCGCCTAAAATAAATATTAAATCATTTTCATCTTTGAAGAAAGAAGTTGTTATGTTATTTAGATTTTCAATCAAGCCAACCATTCCTATAGTTGGGGTTGGATAAACGGCAACGTTTGGGGATTCATTATAAAAGCTGACATTACCGCCTGTAACAGGTGTGTCAAAAAATCTGCAAGCTTCTCCCATTCCATTAATAGCTTCTTTGAATTGCCAATACATTTCAGGCTTATAAGGATTTCCGAAGTTCAGACAATTTGTAATTGCCAACGGTACTCCGCCAGAGCAAACAATATTTCTCGCAGACTCTGCAACAGCTATTTTGGTACCTTCCTTTGGATTAAGATAAACATATCTTGAGTTACAATCCGTTTTAACCGCCAGGGCTTTATTATTTTCCTTAATATAAATTACAGCAGAGTCGCTTCCTGGACCGACAATCGTATTGGTTCTTACCATAGAATCATATTGCTCATAAACCCATCGCTTAGAAACGATATTGGGTGATGAAAAAACTTTCAGAAATGTTTCAGAAAGATTTTTTGGAATAGGCAGGATTGAGAAATCAAATGCACGAACTTCCTTTAGATATTCCGGCTCTTTCGAATCACGGTAATAGACCGGCGCACCACCACCGAGCACTAATTCATATGCCGGTACAACAGCTTTGTTCTCTCCTTCATAATCAATATGGAGCAAACCGTCGTTTGTCACCTCACCTATAATTTCACAGTGAAGGTCCCATTTCTCAAATACTTCTTTAACTTTGTCTTCAAATCCTTTTTTAACAGCGCAAAGCATTCGTTCTTGACTTTCGGAAAGCATAATTTCGTAAGCAGTCATTCCTTTTTCTCGAAGAGGAACTTTACTTAGATTGATTTTCATTCCGGAATTTCCTTTTGCGCTCATTTCGCTTGTCGAACAGGAAATTCCCGCCGCACCCATATCCTGGATTCCGATCAACCAACCGTTCTTAATTATTTCAAGCGAAGCTTCAAGCAAAAGTTTTTCAGTGAATGGATCACCGACTTGCACCGAGGGTCTTTTTGCTTCGGATTTTTCTGAAATTTCTTCAGAAGCAAAAGTCGCGCCGTGAATTCCATCCCGTCCTGTTGACGAGCCGACAATCATTACCGGGTTGCCTTCGCCGCTTGCTATTGCACTTGCAACGTGCTCTATTTTCACGATGCCGACAGCCATCGCATTAACCAAAGGATTTCCTTGATATGATTCGTCAAAATAAACCTCGCCTGCAACCGTAGGTACCCCGAAGCTGTTTCCGTAATCTCCGATTCCCCTAACTATACCATCAAATAAAAATCTTGTATGGGCATCGTCCAATGAACCGAACCGAAGTGAATCTAATGAGGCTATGGGTCTTGCACCCATAGTAAAAATGTCTCGCATAATTCCCCCAACACCTGTGGCCGCTCCTTGATAAGGTTCAACTGCGGAAGGGTGATTATGGCTTTCAATCTTAAAGGCAACAGCCAAACCATCGCCAATATCAACTAAGCCTGCATTCTCTTCACCGGCGCCTACCAACAACTTCCCTCCGCTTCTTGGCAGTGTTTTAAGAAGCGCTATAGAATTTTTATAACTGCAATGCTCGCTCCACATTACGCTAAAGATTCCAAGCTCCGTAAAGGATGGGATCCTTCCTAAGATTTTTTTTACACGTTCAAATTCTTCTTCGGTAAAGCCATGCTCTAGGGCTAGGCTTAAATTTACTTCTGGCTCTTTCATTAAAGAGTATCCATATTATGATTAAAATAAGTTGATTTGCTTTGTAAATATAAGAATTATAACTTACCTTGAGAAATGATGCATGCTGAAAATTTTGACTCATAATTTTACTTTTCCATAACTTAGCATCAAAATTTTATTAGTTATAAGAATCTTAACTTTTAGGTTAGAAAATGAGAATACACATACTTCAGCATGAAAGCTATGAGAGTCCCGGCTTTATTGAACAATGGATTAGGGAGAAAAATTTTTCTTTATCATACACGAGGTTTTATGAGGACGTTTGGCTGCCAGGCTTTAGTGAATTTGACTGGCTAGTAATTATGGGTGGACCCATGGGAGTTTATGACGAAGATAAATTCGGCTGGCTTAAAATGGAAAAAATATTCATAAAAGGAGCAATCGACGCTGGTAAAGTTGTTCTTGGAATTTGTCTTGGTTCACAGCTTATTGCGGCTGCATTGGGAGCGAAAGTTTATCCAAATAAACATAAAGAAATCGGATGGCTTGACGTAAAGCTTACTAAAAATTCCAAGTATAATTTTTTATTTGCTTCATTCCCTAAGAAAATGAAAGTATTTCAATGGCATGGCGACACATTCGAGATTCCTGATGGCGCAATCCATCTTGCAGAAAGCGAGGCATGCACGAATCAGGCATTTATTTATAACGATAAAATTATCGCACTTCAATTCCACTTTGAAGTAACGGAAAGTTCGTTGCGTGAAATGGTTGTTGAAGGGAAGAGTGAATTAATACCGGATGAATATGTTCAAACCGTTGAAGAAATATTAAATCAGGCACATTTAGTTTATACCAATAATAAGATGATGGGGACATTACTTGATAATCTACTGCTGAGTTAATTAATCACTCATGTTACGCAGACAATTTAAAATATTAAGGAAGTGATGTGCAAAACCTCCGAGGTTTAGGAAAACCTCGGAGGTTTCTCATTTTGTAATAATAACCTTTTGCGTAAGGTGACTTAATCACTAATTATGTCAACTTCTTTTTCAAACTTAGCAACTTTATCCAAAAAATCTTTCGGTAACGGGATAGATTTTTTAGTTACCGGGTTCACATGGACCAGTACGCCGGTTCCTTCGGCAATAATTTTTTTTGTCTTAACATTCTCAATAATATGATCAAAGCCAAAGCTGCTATGCTTGATATAAGAGACGCGAGTGTAAATTCTCAATTTATCTTCAAATAGAGCTGTCTTAAGGTAATTGATTTCATTGCGCGCCATGTAAAATGCCGAACCGTTAAAAGTAATACCATCACGCGGAAGAATACCCAGATCCTTTGCATACTTAATTCTTGCCTGCTCAAAATAATTAAAGTAAACTGCGTTGTTTAATATATGAAGCATATCCACTTCATTAAAGCGAACAATTACATCATGAGTATGTCTAAATAGCTTTTTGTCTTTTGTTGGTTTCAAAATCTTTAACTTCCTTTTACATTTTTGACTAATTTTTCAATTTCATCCCACATGCTTCCCGGAATAGCTTCCAGCATATTAAACTGACCGGCGCCTTTTAGCCATTCTCCTCCGTCGATAGTGATTACCTCGCCATTTACAAAAGAAG
Source organism: Bacteroidota bacterium (assembly GCA_021793635.1). The sequence continues at coordinate 1,449 of JAJYSI010000181.1, read as the reverse complement.
AGAAACCGGAAACAAGATAAGCCGCAAGGTTAGCGAGCTCCTGGTGTTCGCCGGTTCTTCCCACTGGAACTTTTTTTACCGGGTTTAATTTTTCAGCAAGGTCTCCCGGGAGCAATCTATCCCAAGCGCCTTTGGTCGGAAAAAGTCCCGGTGCAATAGCGTTAAAGCGGATTCCATATTTTGCCCATTCAACGGCAAGCGATCTTGTAAGCGCAAGAACTCCTGCTTTAGCAACGGCAGAAGGTACAACGTATGCCGAGCCGGTCCATGCATAAGTTGTAACAATATTTAGAACAGACGCATTTTGTTTCTTTGATATCCAATCCTTCCCAAAAGCTAAAGTACAATTGTAAGTTCCCTTAAGAACAATATTAACGATTATATCAAAAGCTCGATTAGAAAGTCTTTCAGTAGGGCTTATAAAATTTCCCGCAGCATTATTCACAAGAGAATCGACCTTACCGAATTTATCAATAGAAACCTTTAATAAATTCTCAACCTGTTCATAATTAGAAACATCACATTGAACCGGTAAAACAATTCTTCCGGTTTTAGTTACAATTTCTTTAGCGGTGTTTTCAAGAACATCAAGCTTGCGGCTGGAGATAATTAGATTTGCGCCTAACTCTGCAAAATATTGTCCCATAGCTTTTCCAAGCCCTGTTCCTCCTCCGGTAATTAAAATTACTTTCCCTTCAAGTGATCCTTCTTTAAGCATTGGTTTAGTGTAGATATTTGCGGACATAAGATAATCCTTTTGTTGTATTTTTGAGAACCCCGGACAATTGGGGTAAATTTCTAAAACAAATTGTAGCAATGATTATTTTAATGAAAGAGATATTTTAATTGCATTATCTATCTCAAACATTTTGTTTTTACTCAAACTTCCGAATTTTGTCAGTAGTCTCTCAATTTTGTCAATGGTTCTGATTTGCCCGCAATCAGCATAGCTGTCTTCTTTCAAGCCGCCCTCTTCTTTTTCAAGAAAGATCATGATAGGAAGCGGTTTCGTTATTTCTTTTACACTTGAGATCGGAGCAATAATAGTAACCGGACTGAACTTATTTCCAATATCATTTTGTATAATTACTGCGGGGCGGGCTTTCCCAATTTCTTTTCCAACGATAGGATCAAGATTGACGAGGTAAATATCCCCCCGAAGAAGAGGTTCAACGATTCCGGTTTTATTCTTTATCTGCATGTTTCCATTCTTCTTGAGCTTTTAAATAATATTTATAGTTCACTTTATAGCCCTCTTCAAGCGCTTTTTCAATTTCATCTTTCTCAATTTTTTCAATATAATTTTGAAGGGCTTTCCGGGCAATTTCGCTCACAGTAAGCTTAGTTTGTTTAGATATTATATTAACTTTTTCCGATATATCTTGATTAACGAAAAAGCTCAATCTTTCTTTCTTATTTTTTGGCTGAATTGATTGCATACCTACTCCT
>JAJYSI010000180.1 GCA_021793635.1 Bacteroidota bacterium | reverse complement strand
AAACTCTAAAGCAGACTTAGCTGACGGGTTTTATAGTGCAAAGCCCAGTGCAAGATTATCTATGCAGCAAATTGATAGTATTAGCTCAGCTGCAAATTATCATTTTACTATTGCCAACGCTGAAGGTACTAGCAACTATTCCACAAGTAGTACTCAGTAATATTCTTGTTCCTAAAAATTTATTCGCCTTTTATTTACGGGCACTTCTAAAAACTTCAATACCTGCCTGCCGGTAGGCAGGTTCTCTGCGAACGTTGCGTATTCTTTGCGTTCTCTGCGTTAAATTTTTATAAAAGATAGTTTTTAGAAGTGCCCTTACTTTTATTTCTACGGGAGAAATCATTTCTGCTATTCAAGGATATTCACATTAAAATGATTTTCCAAAATAGTCCTATCCTTTTTTACTAACCAAAGTTCTACTAAATTTCATATAACGTTTATCAAAAAGAAATATTTTTTTTCTCATGCAGACTATAAAAGAAGATTTAATTGCCACAATAAAATTAGCTTATCCGGTAAGTATCGGGCAGCTTGGTTTTATAATGATGGGAGTTGTAGACAACATTATGGTAGGCGGATTAGGTGCAAATTCCCTTGCGGCTGCTTCTTTGTCAAACGGAATATTTATTCTTATTCTTATTATCGGAATCGGTGTATCTTATGCCGTAACTCCCTTAGTGGCAATTGCCATCGGCTCTAAGAAACCTTTTGAATGTGAGTCGACATTTAAGCAATCTTTACTAATTAACTTTGTGCTTAGTTTAATTTTGCTTTTAATTACGTTCTTTTTTTCGGTTTTTATCAAATATCTTAATGAGCCCGCCGGCGTTTCTCAATTAGCCATTTCTTATACAAAAATTTTGGGTTTTTCAATTCTGCCGGTAATGCTTTTTCAAACTTATAAGCAATTTATTGAAGGTCTGTCTTTCACAAGGCCGGCAATGTATGTTACAATTATTGCCAACTTAATCAATCTTTTGATGAACTGGGTTTTGATCTATGGGAAGTTCGGTTTTCCTGCATTAGGACTGAACGGCTCAGGTTGGGCGACTTTTTCATCGCGTTTGTTTATGGGAATTGTTTTGATGGTCTATGTAGTTAAATCGAAGCACTTTCGCCAATTTAACATGTCTCCGAAATTCAGTAAGATAAATTTACATGTTATTAAAAAGATTCTAGATTTAGGATTGCCGAGCGCTTTTCAATATGCCTTTGAAGTTGGGGCTTTTACTTTCGCAATTATAATGGTCGGATGGCTTGGCACCAGACAGTTAGCGGCGCACCAAATTGCGATAAATCTTGCAACAATATCTTATATGATTACGCTCGGAATTTCTAGCGCCGGTGCTATTCGCGTTGGAAATGCACTTGGTAAACAAAATATTAAGTTAGTAAGAAGAGCCGGGTTTATTGCCATTGTTTTGGGTGCTTCTCTCATGGCATGTTTCGGAATTTTATTTATAAGTCTCAAAAGTATTCTGCCTTCAATTTACATAAACGATCCGAAAGTAATTTCTATTGCGGCAAATTTATTAATTGTAGCTGCTATCTTTCAAATATTTGACGGCACACAAGCTGTCGGAATCGGGGTGTTGCGCGGCTTAACCGATGTCAAAGGACCTACTATTATTACTTTTGTTGCTTATTGGATTATCGCACTACCAATCGGATATTATTTTGGATTTACGCTTCATCTCAATGTGGTCGGCGTTTGGATCGGATTGCTTCTTGGTCTAATCGCCGCAGCGGTTCTACTTACATTGAGGTTTAATAAGAAAAGCAAATTACTTATTGAAGTTTGATATAAAAATGCCGGCTCTATCTAAGAATAAAGTCGGCTTTTTGTCTTTAGGGTACTTCTAAAAACTTCAATACCTGCCTGCCGGTAGGCAGGTTCTCCGCGAACGTTGCGTATTCTTTGCGTTCTCTGCGTTAAATTTTTATAAAAGATAGTTTTTAGAAGCGCCCTTTAATATATTCTAAACCAAAAGGGAATATTATTTCCCTTCAATTAAAAAATCTTTAAAGTAATTCGTTATCTTTTTGTAAAGATGGTATGTGTCAATTCCTCTAACGCCATGCTCTTGACCTGGATAGACAAAATAGTCTACCGGAATTCCTAAGTCGGCGCATTTTTTAATAAACATTAAGTCATGCTGCCAAACCACAGTCTGGTCCATTGTTCCGTGAATCATCAATAATTTTCCTTTTAAGTTCTTTGCATAATTCAGAAGGTTAGATTCTTCATATCCTTCTGGATTTGCCTGGGGTGTATCCATGTATCGTTCGGTGTACATAACTTCATAATATTTCCAATTAATTACAGAACCTCCCGCAACGGCAACTTTGAATAAACCGGGAGTTCTCGTCATCAAGGATGTAGTCATAAATCCTCCAAAACTCCAACCAAAAACGCCGAGTTTTGTCGTGTCCACAAATGAAAGCGATTTTAGATAATTAACTCCAAGTTCCTGGTCTTGAATTTCATTAGTCCCAAGATGCCTGAATGTAACTTGTTCAAAAGCTAAGCCCCTATTTGCAGAACCTCTATTATCAAGGGTAAAAACTACATAGCCTTTCTCAGCCATATAATTAAGCCAGAGACCGGCATCTCCAAGCCAGCTATTTCTAATTAATTGTATGCCGGGTCCGCCATAGACATAGACTAACACCGGATATTTTTTTGTAGAATCAAAATTTGCCGGAAGAATCATCCTACAGTATAAATCAAATCCATCTTTGCTTTTTAGCTTGAAGATTTTTGTCATTCCCATATCAAAATCTTTCAGAGGATTAGGAGAAGAAAGCAGGGAAGTAACAATTTTTCCATTTCCGTCTATCACTGAAGTATTATTGGGAACGGTTAGGCTGCTATATCTATCAATAAAATATTTTCCATCTTCATCTTGTTTTACATAGTTAACTCCCGAACCGGAAGTAAGCTTAATCATTTTGCCGGTTTCCAAATTCACTTTATAAAGATCTCTATCAAGCGGGCTCTCCTTAGTTGCGGTAAAAAATAAATCATTACCTTTCCAGTCAAAACCGTTAAATTCAGTAACTTCCCAATTTCCTTCGGTTAATTTTTTTATAAGCTTACCATTTGTGTTGTACAAGTAAAAGTGATTCCAGCCGTCTCTTCTTGAAAGCCATACAAATTCCTCTGGATGATTTTTTACGAAGAATAACCCGTTCAAAGGCTGCACATATTTCGGGTTGCGTTCTTCAAATAAGGTTTCTACTGAATCTCCCGAAGCAACGTCATATTTAATTTCTTCAAGGTGATTTTGATCCCGGTTAAGAATGCCGATGTATATATATTTTTCATTTGGATCCCAGGTGATGCCTGTTAAATAATGATCGGTGTGCTCGCCAGTCTTTAGAAAAATTGTTTTGCCGGTTTTAAGATTGTAAACACCGAGAGTAACTTCTTCACTTGTCATTCCTGCCATTGGATATTTTACATTCTCCACTTTTGCCGGACGGGTAGAAATATCGACAAGCGGATAATCAGTTACTTTTGATTGATCTTTCCTGTAGAATGCAATATAATTTTTCACGGGCGACCAGAATGTTCCCTTAAATATTCCAAATTCATTTCGCGAGACATATTGCCCGTTTAGAATTCCTTCGTTCTCATCATTAGTAATTTGAGTCTGTTTTCCGTTAACTGCGATGTAAAGATTATTCTTGATTGTGTAAGCAGCAATGGTGGAATCAGCAACATCAATATTTTCAGCTCCGTGAGTTACTTTGTTCATCATTCTTAGGATACCTGTTCTTACTGCATAACCCCATAAAGTATCGCCGTACCAGAATTGGAATGAGTCTTTATTGAGCCATTGAATCTGTGGAAAACTTAACAACGGTTCTAATTTCAGGCTGTACATTTTTTGATTTAATGTGGTAAGAGATAACAGAACTTCTTTTTTATTTGTATGGATATCTTCACCGGTCAGAACCGGGTCACCGTTAACAGTATCAATGAAAGAAACAGTTGCGGAAGAAGGACGCCACTCCAACTGAACAAGATGCTTAGGATAAAACAGTTTGGCGTTTGTGGTAACATCTCTAATGGTAAGTCTTTTAGTCTGTGCAAATGAAATTAGAGTAAGAGAAAGTAGAACGAATAAAGTTTGTTTAATTAGTCTCATTATTATTCCTTATTAATTAGTTATGATTTTTGTTATCAATTTATTATTAACTTCTTCAAAATAAATGTTCGCAACTTTTAGATAAGATGAGTTATAGCTCCAAACTTCAGCCGGTTTATATTCTTCATGAATATGTTTTTCCCTTTTACTTAGCTTGTCTTTTGAGGCTAACACATAAAAAGGCTTATTATAATAATGGCACAGAATGGCTGCAGAAAGGCTTCCTGCTTTATTAATGATATTCCCATTTGATAGAATTTTATCTGCTCCTATAATAACCGCATCTGCTTTACTAATAAATTGTGGTAGCATTGCATCAGTTATGAATTCAACCCGGATTTTATTTTTAAGTAGATTAACTTTAATAATAAGTCAGTAGAGCCTGAAGTTGTATTCTTAAGAATTTTTTCTAATGCAGTTTTCTTTTTCATCCAACAAACTGAACTTATTTATCCATTAGCTTTTTAATATTTCTAACTGCTTGTTTAATCCGTTGTTCGTTTTCAACCATTGAAATTCTTAAATATCCTTCGCCGTATTCTCCAAAGGCGACACCCGGTGAAGTTACTACCTCTGCTTCATCAATAAGCATTTTAGAAAATTGAAGTGAGCCCATAGCCTTAAACTTATCAGGAATCGGCGCCCAGACAAACATGCTTGCTTTTGGCTTTTCAACAGTCCAGCCTGCGCTGTTTAATCCATCGACAAGAACATCCCGTCGCTTCGTATAAACTTCCGCAATTGCTTCAGTCACCGAAGGAGGGGAGTCGAGAGCGGCAATTGCTGCCACTTGAATAGGTGTGAAGATACCGTAATCATAAAAACTTTTGAGCTTTGCCAGCGCTTTGCATATCTCCGCATTACCGACACAAAATCCGACGCGCCATCCTGCCATGTTATAACTTTTAGACATAGTAAAAAATTCTACTGCCACATCTTTTGCCCCGGAAACCTGAAGAATTGACGGCACCTTTGTTCCATCAAAAACTATATCACTGTAAGCCATGTCGTGAACGATTATCATGTCGGTCTTTTTGGCGAATGCAACAATTTCTTTAAGATAATCAAGATCAACGACGGCTGTTGTTGGATTAGCTGGAAAATTTAGGATTAACATCTTTGGTTGAGGCCACATATCACGGGTAATTAAAGATAGATCGGGTACGAAATTATTTTCTTTACTTAAAGGAATCGAAATTACATTTGCACCAGCCGCAATTACTCCGTATATATGAATAGGATAAGTTGGATTAGGTACAAGTACCACATCACCGGCGTCAAGCGTTGCCAGGCAAAGATGCGCTAATCCTTCTTTACTTCCGATTGTTGCAACAGCTTCTTTTTCCGGGTCAATATCGACATCAAAATCGCGTTTGTATTTGCGTGATATTGCTTTTAAAATTCCGGGAATTCCCTGCGATCTTGAATAACGGTGGGTTTTAGCGTCATCAATAGTTTGTTTTAGTTTGTCCACTATAAACTTGGGAGTGGCTTGATCGGGATTTCCCATTCCGAGGTCAATCATGTCTATTCCTTGCTGGCGCTTCTTTAGCTTAATTGCATTTAGCTCAGCAAAAAGATAAGGAGGAAGCCTATCTAATCTTTTGGCAAATTTCATTATATACCTAAATTTATAAATTTGAAAAAATACATTTAGAATCCTTCTGTTAAATTAAATTCCCATAGCCAACCGACATCAGGTCGATCTATCGGGCGGACGTAGTCAACTTCGCCAACAGCATATCCAAATAAATTTATTCTTATTGCTGCTCCGTAACTTCTCACAGGTTGTTCCGTCCCGCCAAGGAAGAAAGGTTTTTCTGTATTTGTCCAGGTTATTCCTGCATCATAAAAAGCCGCTAATTCAATCGGGAAGTATCCGTAATATCCGGAGCCTAGTCCTAATATGCCGAAAAGTGGAAAGCGTAATTCTAAATTAGTGATTAGCAACTTACTACCGAACAACCTATTTATCACCGAGCCAGCGGAAGTATCTGCGTACTCTTGACCAGTAAAAGTTTGGCTGTCATATCCTCTTACAAGTCCCGGGTAACCTAAAAAAAGAGGGGAAAGACGATTATCATCTGAACCGCTTCCGTATCTTCCGGCGTGGAGAATTCTTAAAGCAACCGTAAAAGGTTTAACAGGTAAAAAGTATTGTCTGAAATCTAATAGTATATTTTCCCAGCTAAGCGAACCTAAAACCGGCTGTACATCGATGCGGAATCTTGTCCCTAGCAACGGGCTTGTTGCGCCGAAATAACTGTTGTCAAAGACTAGTGCGGCGTCTATGGTGGCGAGATTTAATGCGGCATCATGCGGAAGAGCTTGAGTGTTATTAATTAGAACCGAACCGTCATATAAAGAAGTTGCCTGAGTTATTACTTCGTTATCAAAACTTATATTTCTATAACCTGCACTTAATTCAAGCCTAAAAGATTGATTGAAAGGATAGGCTAAAATGCCTGATACCTCGCGGTCAGTTTCTTTATAAATATATTGTTGTTGGACATAAGCGGGCGTTCCGTTTATTGTCCCGTAACCAATATTGTATCCTGTAATATAATACGGCACTTGCTGAATGACTCCACCCCAATTCCACCTATCTTTGGTATTCATATAACCGACAAAACCAAAAATATTTGTTATCCCGTTGCCGGATTCAATTTGAAGAGCAGTTGATAAATTATAATCACCAAGTAAATCGCTCCAGAATAATGCAACACCGCCTCCGACGTAAGTTCCAAATTGATCAACACCGGCGTCG
>JAJYSI010000179.1 GCA_021793635.1 Bacteroidota bacterium | reverse complement strand
CAAATTGAACATTACCTTCTACAAAAACATTTTTCATCAGCTCGAGATTATAATTTAATTTAACGCTTTTCCCAATGTAAACACCTTTCCCTATACTAATGTCAAGCGGCACGTTATTGCCATCCATGCTAATTATTTGGTCAACAACACTTTCGTCAATAAAAAAATCTTCAGGGTCATTTATCTCAATAATATCTTTTAATCTTTCATAGACCTTATTGCGGGCAACATCCGCCATTTCTTTTAAGACGGATTTGTTGTTAAAACCCATGACAACATATTGTTCCCGGGGGCTTACTGCCTGCACAGTGTATTTATTTTGATTGAATATCGAAATAAGGTCTGTAATATAGATTTCATTTTGTACATTATTGCTTGTAATTGAATCTACCAACTCATTTAGCTTTGTATACTTAAAAGCATATACCCCGGAGTTGAATTCGTTATTATCTATTAATTCCTTTTTTGAATATGAATAATTTTTTCCGTTGAACATAACACGGTAAGGAACACCATCAGAAATGGAAAGAATATCTTTGTACTCAATAATTTCTATTACATTTCCGAAATCTTTTCCGGCAGAGTTACCGTTTTCATCTTCAGATTTTACCCGGATAATTCTCCCGTAATAATTCTCTTTCGGATCCCCTTCAAAAATTCCAGTGAGTACCATCATGTCGGAATCGCTTTGCACAAATTCATCCCTAAAACTTCTCATGGTTTCGGCATTGATCAACCCCATGTCTCCCGGCAAAATATAAACAATACCGTCAAAATTTTTTGAATCAATTTTCTTCAAAGCAACTTGCACTGCATGACCGGTTCCGTTCTGCTTTTCCTGAAATGCAAAAACTGTGGATTGCCTTTTCCCGACAACCTTCATCACATCTTCGGCTTTAATTCCGACAACAACAATCAAATTAATATTCTCTATCCCTGTACGGCAGGCATTATAGACACGCTCGACTGTTGGAATTCCCCAAATTTTATGCAGCATCTTTGATCTTTGCGATTTGATCCTTTTACCATGCCCGGCAGCTAAAATTATTCCTACTTCGTGAACGTCATGGTTCATCGGCGAAGATAACTTTTTAGCTAAATCATAAATTTCATTTACTTCCATTTTTCCTCTTGTTGAACAAAATTAAATTTTAGATTAATATGAATTTCCCAGTTACATTATAAGCTAAGATAGTCTTTTATTGCCAAAAAACTTTCCGTCGTTTGAAAATAATACTAACGAAAAAAGAGATAAGAAAAAAGCAAACTCAATTGATAGTACAGGCGAATCAACAAATCCTGCTGTAATTGCTGAAAGTATTAAGGCTGTAACTGAAAGAAGAATTCCCAGAGTAAAATTTTTCTCTTCTTCGTTATTTTGTTTGCTGCGAATAATTTTTAATCCATAATAAATTGCTGCAGCAATAATAGCAAGGAAAGATAAAAGTCCAATCAATCCACTTTCAAAATAGACTTGAACAAAATCGTTATGCCAGCTTCCTATGCCTTTGTCTGCCAATTCATTTTTGTATGGGAAAATATTGTGGAAAGTTCTTGGGCCGAAGCCTAAAACGGGGTGGGTAAATGCTAATTCTTCGGCTCCTTTCATAATAATATTTCTATCCGACAACGTAGTCGGGTTTTCTACTCTTTCAGTAATTTCTTTTCTATTATTTGAAAATGAAATAAGGGAAATTACGGAAGTCACAATAATTATTAGTACCGCTGATTTCAAATTAATTTTTTTAAGAACTAATCCTGCAATGAAAACCAATCCGGCAATAGCTATGTTAGTACGCCCTTGCGATGTGATAATCCCTGAGAGCAAAAATGAAATTCCCAGCAGCCAAAAGAGCTTTTCATTCTTTTCTGAATTCGGGGATGAAGATACTACAAACAATCCCAACGCAGCCAAAAGGAAAGATGAGTAAGTTGCATAACCCGATGAAAAAGCTTGTGCCCTATCCACAATCTTTAAGTTAAATTGTATTAGCCCAATGATGGAAACCAGCACAGCGCCGGCAATAAATGCTAGTATTATTTTTTTAATTCTTTCTTTGTCCAATACTTTTATGTAGAAACTCATTGAAAAGAAAGCAAGATAGAAAAGTGCGTCTTTGTAAAACGCTTGGTAGCTGACTGATGGGAAATCTGAAAAAATAATAGAAAGGATTCTGACACTTCCGAAAACAATAATAAGCCACGTAAAAATATCTATCGCTTCTTTTTTGTTTTTGCCGCTTTCAAATAACCAAAACAAAGACAAAATACCAGCAAATAATTGTAGCAGAAATAATGAAACCATCATACTAAAAACGGTGGCAATGAAAAGGTAAAAAATAATATTTAGGTTGAACCTTGATGAAATCATAATAAATAATTTTAGTTAATCTCTAAACTGCATCTCATAAAATTTCCTGTATAGTCCACCGGTATCTCCAATTAATTCGTCGTGAGTCCCTGTTTGAATAATAGAACCTTTATCTAACACTAAAATTTTTGTTGCATTTCTAATAGTACTTAACCGGTGAGCGATAACAAAAGTAGTGCGGTTAACCATTAATCTTTCAATTGCTTCTTGAACAAGTAACTCGGATTCGTTATCAAGTGCGGAAGTTGCTTCATCAAAAATCATAATCTCCGGGTTTTTCAACAAAGCTCTCGCAATTGAAAGCCTCTGGCGTTGTCCACCGGAAATTTTCAAACCCCTTTCACCTATAACTGTCTCATAACTATCCGGCATTTCCATTATAAAGTTGTGGGCGTTTGCGGTTTTTGCCGCTTCAATTATTCTTTCCATTGGGTAATTGCCTAGTCCATAAGCAATGTTACTTTTAATACTTTCGTTAAATAAGAATGTTTCTTGAGTTACAATTCCTAGTAATTGACGAAGGCTTTTAAGTTTCACATCTTTAATGTCAATACCGTCAATCAAAATTCTTCCAGAGGTTGGGTCAAAAAATCTTGGGATTAAATCAACAAGGGTAGATTTACCGCCACCGCTCGGACCTACAAGTGCAATAATTTCACCTCGCTTAACGGAAAAATTCAAATCGTTTAAAACCAAATCAGTTGAATCTTCATAATGAAAAGAGAGGTGATCAAATGCTACCGAATCTTTAAATTCAGTTAATTCAATTGCCTCCGGCTTATCTTTGATTGAAGGTTCTGTGTCAATTATTTCAAAAATTCTATCGCCTGCTGCGCTTGATTCCTGAATGCGGTTATTAACAGTGCTCAATTCCTTAATCGGCGGCATTAGCTGGAATATGGCGAAAAGAAATCCAAAAAATTCACTTGCCTTTAATGTGTTGCTTTGAAGAACAAGAACACCGCCGTAATAAATAATTACTGCGCCTACTGTTACGCTTAAAAATTCAGTAAGGGGAGAAGAAGCATTTCTGATTCTATAAATTTTTAACATTGTCTTGAAAAAATTCTTTGTTTCAGTGGTAAATTTTTTGTTCTCATAGTCTTCCATTCCGAACGCTTTAACTATTTTAACTCCTGAAATAGTTTCTTGAAGAATGCTCGTTATATCAGCCATTTTAGCCTGTACAATTGTACTGTACTTTCTAAGTTTTAATCCTATTCCTGCAATTATCAGCATTGAAAAAGGAAGGACAACAAAGGAAAGCAATGTAAGCTGCCAGCTAATACTGAGAGCTATTCCGACCAGGACAATTATGGTTAACGGTTCTCTAATTAAATTAAGAAATGCGGCAGAAATACTGTTCTGAACAACGGTAACATCGTTTGTAATCCTGGAGATTAAATTTCCAATCCGTTCCTGTTTGAAATAACTCATAGGAAGTTGATGAAGGTGCATATATGCTTTGTCGCGTATGTCTTTCATCGTCCCTTGTTCTACATAAGAAAGAAAATACGCCTGGAGATAGCCGAAAATATTTTTGAATAAAAATGTAAATACAACGAGTAAGCATATTCTGAAAAGTGCATCAATTTTGTTGCCGCTGAATACAAAGCCGTTAAAGGTTGTCGTTACATCGTGTTCTATTTTTAGAACCCAATTGGGAAGAAGGCTTGATGCATTTTCTAAAGCGGCAGGCTGTTGTATTGATTCTTGCGTTCCTGATTGCTGGAATAATGTATCAAGAAGGGGAATAGTTAAGTAAACGGAAAGCGCATTTAAAATTGCGAAAAGAATTGTACAGATGACCGAGATTACCAGGTGCTTCCAGTAAGGTTTTACAAAAGACAATATCCTAAAATATGTTTTCATTAAGCGTTGTAACCCGGAGTTTGTGTAACACCTTGCAAGCCGCATCCTCCTTTAATTTTTATAGTATTGAAGTTCTTTAGTGATCTAATCTCGAAGATTTCTATGGAAGAAGTATTCCCAAATCCATTGTCAAAAATCAAAAAATCATTTATAAGTAAAAAATTTCCTACTCCGCTGACATTCCATTGGTGGATAATTTTGTTTTCTCTTATCGAATAAATAAAAATGCCCGATATTCCGCTTCCCGGGTTATTAGCCAAATTTTCAGTTGAAATATTCGCAGTAGAAAAGACCACAAACTTTCCATCGTCCGTCCAGCTTGTTTGCTTCAAATCCTGATTCACTGATGTTATTAAAATATTTTTTCCCGAAGAAATTATCTGCAAAAAGATCGAAGTAGATATAGAATCGACAGAAAATATTTTATATTTATCGTTCGGCGAAATATTATCGCCTTTAGTTTTAGGAGGATTCGGGTAGCCGTCCTTAGTGATATCGTATGTTTTGGTTTGCTCCATTAATTCTTTTCCGTAGGTGTTAAAATATCCGGTAGTTTGATTTACGTAAGTCACATTACCTTTATCGGGTGAATTAAGAATAATTTTAAAGGCATTCTTTGTTTCCCACGAAGTGAAAACCTGAAACCCGCTGCCGATATTCTTTAAGAAAAAAACCTCCGAAGATTTTGCATTTAAAAGATAAAGCCTAACATTCGTGAGATATGAAAAAATTCCTAACTTGCTTATATTTTCAGCGGTTATGAAGAATGCGAAATTTTTATCCGGTGAATATGAAAGTTGAAGGACATTTTCATATTTATTAAACCAGAATTTTGCAGACTTTTTCGAAGAAAAATTATATTTGTATAATCCTGGCTTTTCATTAATTATTCCCACAAAGTAAAAATATCCTGAGCTTCCGGGGGATTTTTTCTCGTTCTTTCTTAAGCTACTTTGCGCGTTACCGTCATTTCTCTTTTCATTACAGCCGAAAAATATTGAAACATAAAAAACAATTGAGATGAATAATAAATATCTAAGCTTAAACATCAACTAAGGCCTGCAATTTTCAATAACAAACTTAATATTAAGTTTATGAAATTCATAAAATATCCCCACAAAGGGCTGTATATTAAGAACATCAAAATTATTGAACCATAGATTCCTAACCTCAAAATTTGCGCAGTATATTTATTAGGGAACAGATCGAACAAAATAAATGAACCGTCAAGCGGAGGTACTGGAATTAAATTAAAAGCAAATAAAAATATATTTAGAAATACGCCGTACCAAAGAAAGTTTAATAAATATTTAGACTGCCCGTAACCTGACTTAAAAACAGTTACGAAAGCAATAAAAAATAAAATTGATAAAATAAAATTTGAAGCAGGACCGGCAAATGAAACTATTGCATCATCTTTGTAAGGATCTTTAAAGTTGGATCTCTTTACCGGCACTGGTTTTGCCCAGCCAATAAGCGCAAATCCTGAAGCAAAAGAAGCAAGGGGCATTAAATAAGTGCCTATTAAATCCGCGTGCTTAAATGGATTTAATGTTAACCTTCCTTGATTTTTTGCAGTGTCGTCTCCAAACAAACTTGCCGTAATAGCATGAGCAAATTCATGAACCGAAATTGAAATAAAAAAGATTGGCAAAAATGTTAAAAATGAAATTAATTTATCGCTAACGTGTATTCCAGACAATTGTTTATCCTCTCGGGTGAAAATCTTTGTGAACTTGTTTAATGTATTCTCTGTCAATGTGTGTGTAAATTTGCGTTGTTGAAATATCTACATGACCAAGCATCTCTTGTACAGCGCGAAGGTCTGCCCCTCCTTCTAACAAATGTGTTGCGAAGGAATGTCTAAAAGTATGCGGATGAATTTTCTTGTTTATCCCGGCTTCTTTAGAGTATCTTTCCACAATTTTCCAAACTCCCATTCTTGAAAGCTTTGTGCCGCGATTATTTAAGAAGACATAATTTTCGCTTTTTGCTTTTTTTTCAAGTAGAGGACGACTTTGATGCAAATACTTTGTAATCCAGTTAACCGCGCTGCTGCCTATAGGTATTAGCCTTTCTTTCGAGCCTTTGCCGAAAACCCTTATCACATCTTCCTTAAAAAAAAGATCTGACAATTTTAAATATGCTAATTCCGAAACCCTTGTTCCGCAAGCGTATAATAACTCCAAAAGTGCCCTGTCTCTTAATCCTAACTTTTCATCAACTTGGGGCATAGACAAAATTGAATCGACTTCTTGTATGGAAAGAACCGACGGGAGGCTTTTTTTTAGCTTTGGAGATGAAAGTTTTTCGACCGGGTTATTTTTTATGTATTTGTTCTTGTATAGAAAAAGAAAGAATCCTTTTATTGATGAATAATATCGTGCTGCCGAATTTACTGAAAGCCCAAGATTGCTCAACGCCTTGAAAAATGCAGCTAAATGTTTATAATACACAAGCGATGGATCGTTAATGCCAAATTCTTCCAAGAAGCGGATGAAAGCAGTTATATCGCTTTTATAAGATGAAACTGTATTTTCGGAAAGATTCTTTTCTAATCTTATAAGAGATAAATATTCTTTTAAAAATATTTCCATTATTCCAGTTTCTCGTCAGTGCTTTTTTCTAATTCATCTTGCTTTGGGTAACGTATCCTGTGGTGGCGTTGCCCTACCAAAATGCTTGTAAACGACTCTTTGATTCTCGTTAAATCATGAAAGGTAATTGGCGCATCAAGATC
>JAJYSI010000178.1 GCA_021793635.1 Bacteroidota bacterium | reverse complement strand
TTCTTCCTCAGAAATTGTTTTTTGCTGTTCTTTTTTAACCTCTGCAACTAATAACATGTAAGGACTTGCTTCCTCAATATCAAAATATTCAGAAACTTTATCGTATAAAACTGATGGGGCAAATGGACGAAAACTCTCTCTGAATTTTATTTTTAAGTTCATTAATGATTGCATCTTTGATGATCTTGCGTCTCCGATAATTGACCTGGCGCCCAAGGCTCTCGGTCCAAATTCCATCCTACCTTGAAACCAACCTACGACTTTTTCCTCCGCAATTAAATCTGCAACCACTGCTGAAATTTCATCATTATTAAGAAACTGGAACGGGATTTTTTTGCTCTCAAGATAATTCTTAATTTCGACTTCGGAATATTCAGGTCCAAGATAGGAACCTTTTTGAAAATCATTTTTACCGTTTACATTCCTCGGCTTATCCAGATATTTGAACCATCCCGCAAGCGCTGCTCCAATTGCTCCTCCGGCATCTCCGGCTGCAGGTTGTATCCAATATTTTTCAAAGGGGCTTTCACGCAGAAGTCTTCCGTTCGCAACACAATTAAGGGCAACACCCCCTGCTAAGCATAAATTCTTCATCCCAGTTTCTTTATGAACATGCCTTGCTATTTTTAATACAATTTCTTCTGTAACATCTTGAATTGAACGGGCTAAATCCATTTCTCTTTGAGTTAAGTCCGATTCCGGTTTCCTTGGCTGTCCACCGAAAAGTTTATTGAAATTATGATTTGTCATCGTTAGACCGGCACAATAATCAAAATATTTCATATTCATCTTGAACGAGCCGTCATCTTTAACATCGATTAGTTCACGCAAAATAATATCTTTATATTTTGGCTCGCCGTAAGGAGCTAGCCCCATAACTTTATATTCACCGGAATTTACCTTGAACCCTGTATAATAGGTAAATGCCGAATATAACAGACCAAGTGAATGAGGAAATTTAATTTCGGACAATAAGTTAATCCCATTTCCCGAACCCGTACCAAAACTTGTTGTAGCCCACTCCCCGACTCCGTCCATAGTTAAAATTGCCGCTTCCTGAAACGGCGAAGGATAAAATGCAGATGCGGCATGGGATTCATGATGTTCAAGAAAAATTATTTTCCCTTCATACTTCAATTCCTTTTGGATAAATTCTTTCATCCATAGTTTTTCTTTTATCCAGAGAGGCATCGCTTTTATGAAAGATTTAACCCCCGATGGAGCAAATGAAATATAAGTCTCTAACAGCCTTTCAAACTTTAGAAAAGGTTTATCATAAAAAGCTACAAGATCAAGTTGTGATGTGTTTATACCACCGTAATGAAGACAAAAATTTATCGCGTTTGACGGGAAATTAAAGTCATGCTTTTTTCGAGTAAACCTCTCCTCTTGAGCAGCAGAAATTATCTCACCATCCCGAACAAGGCACGCAGCACTGTCATGATAAAATGCAGATATTCCTAAAATGTTCATAAAAAGATTTCAGTCGAAATTAAAAATGAATTCGTATCCTTTATAGTATTGGCGCTTATCCGTCACGGATTGTTTTTTATATCAAGATATTTCCTTTGCTTTCTTCTTGAACTTAAACTTGCGCCTGCCGGTAGGCAAGCTTTCCGCTATGGCGTTATATTTAAACTTTTAAGATAAGGGTCAACCCAATCAACATTTGGAGCCATCAGGGGAACTGCCGGAATCCTTCCGCCAAAGCCAAGCAAACGGTAACCGAAAGCATTTACATTAGTTACTTTAATAGATTCTAAAAGAGGCATGTCGATTGAAACGCCAAACTTTTTCGCAAGATAAACAGTATAATCAGTAATGGCTTTATGTTCCTTCTTCATAGCAAGATAATGGCTAAGCTCTTCTTTCGATTTTTCAAACGGAAGCGCCGTATCAACTTTTGAGGGGCGTTTTCCAATTAGTTCAAATACAGAGTAACCTTCATTAAGCTTCAATGGCCCGTAAATATCTCCGATCTTCATGGTTGATGCAATTTTTCCTATCTCGCCAAATTTTGTTATTGGGAAGTAACCAAACTCTCCGTTTTGTTTTTTTGTCCATTCGCGTTGTGTATATTTCATAGCAAGTTTGTGCATATTAACACCCTCTCTTGCTTCTTTAAGAACTTCATTAATAATATCAGGATCCTTGTTAAGCACTTCCACAATGTTTACTTCTTCAGGATAATATTCATTCTTATTAAATTTCTTATAATAATCATAAACGGTTGAATCAGAGATGTTTGAAGAATCTATAAATTTGTTTTGAAGAAGCTGTGTTAAATAATTTTCACGCCACATTTTCAAATCGCGTTGAACGCTCGGTAAAAGATTTAGTTTTTCTTTGTAACCTTCTCTGGCAAAAAGAGCATGTTCAATCATCGAACGAGTTACCGTATTAATAAGCTCTCCGATAGACCTATAATCAGTTTTGTAAGAACTGAACCCCTGGAAAATCAATTTGCGAATAAACGTATCAAGCGTCATTGGATTTGTTTTAAATTCAATACATGGCATTGCTAAGGAATCAGGACCAAATTCTTGCTCCAATTTCTGTACATCTTTTACATCCATAAAAACCGGGTCCTTATGGGAAATTCTAAGTTCAAATTTTCTTTTTGAAAAGATAGATGAAAGTTTTTCTGCCAGACTCCTCAACAAGATCGCATTAGCTTCTATCTTTTTGTCTTTAAAAAAGTTATAGAAATATTCCTGATAGAGTTTTCTTTCTTTAATTGCTTCGACAGTTTTCTTTACCGATTCCACGCTGTTATTTTGACCTGTCGCCGTATTTTCTGATGAATGAATTTTATTGGTCATCTTAAAAATATACCAACCATCCGGAGTAGCTATTGGAGTCGTATAATGCCCTACCTTCATCCCATATAGCGTATCTTCTAAGGATTGTGTCATTTGGCCGTATACGATTTGCTTTGGTTCCATTTGTTCAATTTTCTCAGGTCTTGATGCAAGAAGGGTATCAAAAGGAATTCCGTCCTTCAGCAGTTTATATAAATTAAAAATTTCTTTCTTGTTATTTGATACAAGGTAGTTCACTTCCAGAGTTGTTTGGCTTCTTATAAATCCCTGCAAAATATCTTTGTCGGTTACCTTCACCTTATCTTTAATGTCTTTTCTAAAGACGGCATCCCTAACAAACATATCTTCATATTGTTTAGTAACAAATTTCATAACTGAAGTTGTATCAAAGCCCATTTGCTCAGCCTGATTTGCCCATAGTTTTTCAGCAATTAGGGAATATAGAAATTCAAGCTTTAATGACGGAGTCATTCTCGTTATTTGTTTTCTGAAGAGCGGTGTCATTTCGTAACGGTCTAAGAATTCCTTTGCAGTTATTGAAATATTACCCGCTTTTGCAACAACTGAATCACCCTGGTCTTGCGAAAATATCTTATAAGATGAACTTATTATAAGTAAGAAAAAGATCATGAGATAAAGTTTTTTCATATGATTTATAAAGAAGTTAATTTAGATTTGCGCTTAAATTATCTTTAGCGCTAGTTAATTATAGAAATAAATATATTTTTAAATTTACTAAACTACAGACTGTAAAAGAAAGTAATTTTTTATTCTCTTTTACCATTTAATTTTTATTCTTGATGTTATTATGACAAAAAAACAAAAGCCATCTGATATTAAAAAGAAAAACGAAACTATAAAAATACAATCACTAAAACCAACGCCAAAATGGTTTTACACAATTGCGGTTTTGATCCCGTTTATCTTTTTTATTTTATTGGAACTATTCTTAAGAATAATCAATTACGGACATTCCTATAATATTTTTATTCCTGAATCCAAATTTCATCCCGAAAGACTTGTATTAAATCCCGGCATAGCTCAAAAATATTTTTCTAACTTAAAACATTTTCCGACACCAAATTCCGGATCGTTTGAAAAAGATAAAAAGGATAATTCGTTTAGAGTTTTTGTCTTAGGAGAAAGTACTGTTCAAGGCTACCCTTTTGTTCCCAACGCATCATTTCCAAGCGATCTGCAAAGAAGATTAGCGCTGCTTTTTCCAAGCACTAATATAGAAGTTGTTAATTGCGGAATTTCAGCAATAGACAGCTACACTGTCAGAGATTTCACAAAAGCAATTTTAAAGGAAAGCCCGGATCTGGTTTTAATTTATACCGGTCATAACGAATATTACGGGGCTCTTGGCGTTGCGTCTTCTTTTTCTGGTGGTAAATCACGATTGTTGGTTAATTCATTTATTTGGCTTCAAAAATTTAGAACTTTTCAGTTGATAAATAATACAATTGAAAAAATTATTAGCATCTTTAAAAGCGGTAACGGTAAAAAGGAAAATAATGAAACATTAATGGAACATGTTGTAGGTAAATCTCTTATCCCCCTTAATTCCAATCTTTTCAATCTTGGAGTGAAGCAGTTTGAAGGCAACATGGAAGATATTTTATCTATGTTGAAGGAGAAAAACATCCCGGTAATCTTAGGAACTTTAACTTGTAATTTGAAAAATCAAGTTCCGTTTGTTTCTGCAAAAGAAAATAATTTTCTTTCAGCGGATTACGTCTTTTCACAAGCACAGAATGAATTAAAGTCTGGTAACTTTCTTCAAGCAAAAAAATTGTTTATTGAAGCAAAAGATTTAGATGAACTTCGATTTAGAGCTCCTCAAAAATTTAATTACATCATAAAAAGTCTTGGTAAAAAATTTAACTACCCTGTCGTTGATATTGATTCGATATTTAATGCCAAAAGCCCGGATGGAATAGCCGGTAATAATTTGATGGTTGATCATCTTCATCCTAATATTGAAGGATACAGACTGATGGCAAAATCATATTTTAATGGAATGAAGAATCTGAATTACCTGCCAAAGGGAAAAATGTTAGACCTTTCCGGGGTTATTCAGGATAGTATTTTAAGTGCAGATTTTCCCTATACAAAGCTCGATTCAACAATTGCAGAAATAGAAATTTTAATTCTAAAAGGATCATATCCATTTGTTCCAAAAGGAACTTCCAACTTTAAACTAGAAGATTTTTCTCAAAAAAATTGGACTGACAGCCTAGCTATTGAGGTTGTCAATCATCAAACAACATGGGAGAAAGCCCATGTTGAAGCAGCCGATAGATATTACCTTTCAAAAAATTATATTTCTTTTATGAAAGAAATAAATGCAATTATTGCTCAGCATCCGCACTACAGTGAAACTTACCAATATGTTATTAAACTTCTTATCGACGCTAAACTTTTCAACTATGCTTTGCCCTATCTTCAAAAACTAAATTCATTTGAGCCATCTTATTTAACAACAAAATGGTTGGGAAGTATTGCACTACAAAATGGTAAATATCAAGAAGCCCTATACTACTTAAAACAATGCACCCAATATAGCCAAACGGATCCGGAGGTGTGGTACAATTTGTCCGGCGCTTATTTTTATATGAACCAGATAGCTGATGCTCTAAACGCAGTAGAAAAAAGTTTATCTATAAATCCGGAAGATCAAAGGAGTATAAGCTTTTATCAGCAATTAAAAAGATTACAAGCACAAAAGAAAAATTAGATTTGAATCTGAATGATAATAATAAGCTTCAAGGGAAATAAAAATTAAATCTTCATTCCTTACATTGCTGTATTGTTTATTAATCGTATTTATCCTAATTTATAAACGAATATAACAACAACGAAGTATGGGTCAACAACAACTTCTTTTAATTGTACTTAGCGTTATAATTGTCGGTTTGGCAATTATAGTAGGCATTAATATTTTTTATGCAAACGCACCGGAATCTAATAGAAATTCCATCTATTCGGAGCTTACAAATTTTGGTTCACAGGCAAGAAAATATTATTTAGAAACTACATCGCTTGGGGGAGGAAATCAATCGTTTTCAGGATGGACAATACCTGACAATTTAACAACCACAGGAAGTGCAACATATGCCGTTAATGTTACTCCTCAACTTGTAACGATCGTTGGAACCGGAACACAAACCGGTAACGACGGGTCTACCAAAGTAAAAGTAACCAATTATGTTACTTTTGCAAAAGATAGTATCGTAATAAATAATTAACCAATATTTTTATCTCAAAAATAAAATTGATACACCAACCACGGCCACAATTGCACCAATTATTGCGCGCCAGCTTAATTTTTCTTTATAGTAATATCTTACAATCGGCAGCATAATAATCGGCATCATCGACATTAATGTTGAAGCTATTCCCACTTTTGTATATTCAACTGCAATGAGGCTAAATGTAATCCCGAGGTAAGGGCCAAAGATAGTGCCGGCAATTGTTGAGGTCAAAGCTTTCAAATCTTTTGCATAGAATTTAAAAGGATTTTTGAATCTTCTAACGACAATAGCTAACGGAAGCATAACAAGAAATGCGGCAACTATCCTTACAAATGTCGCGACAAATCCATTTATCTCCCCGGAGTTAAATGCTATTTTTGCAAAGACCAAACCACCGGCTTGTCCCAATGCTCCCATAAGTCCAAAAAATATTCCGGCTTTACTTATTTTATATTTTGATGAAGGAATTTCATTTCGTTCTAAAATCACGAGGGCTATTCCGCTCATTGTTATTAACATTCCTATTATTCCCCAGAGAGATAAATCTTCCTTCAAAAAGAGGTAAGCTAACACGGCGCTCATTGCCGGCGAAAGCGCCATCAACAACATGCTTATTCGAGCGCCGACGTGTTGATATGCTTTAAATAGAAACGTATCCCCGAAAACCAATCCAATAAATCCACTTACCGCAAGGTAAAAAACTTGTGATGTTGAAATTGAAAATTGAATTCCTGATAAGAGAATCGTTGCATAAAGAAAAACAGCCGCTATAAAAATTCTATTAATATTTAATTGAAGAGAATTTAGTCTTTCCGCAGCGGCAGTAAAGGCAAAGGAAGACCCCGACCAAAGGAAAGCAGTTAATAAAACGCTAAGTTCAACAATGTAAAGCATTAATATATTTGTATTTGTTATTTTT
>JAJYSI010000177.1 GCA_021793635.1 Bacteroidota bacterium | reverse complement strand
AAAAGCCCCAGAGGGGCGATACATTAGTAGAAATAATTATACCCCCAAAATACCTATGAGCCCCGGAGGGGCGAAACATTTATAGACAATATATATTCAAAATAAAATTTATATCATTACAAAAACGGAAATTGAGAAACCGATGAATCGGTTAAAAGGTATTCTTTTCATTTCTTTTACCCACGAATAAAATTCGTGGGCTGCTATTATGCCTTTTAATAGATTTCTTACAAATGATCACTATTTATTTTAATATTAAATTAACACCTATAGTATTGCCGGTTATCCGCCATAGGCGGATTGTTTTTTATGTCAAGATATATTAAGGGCACTTCTAAAAACTTCAATATTCTCTGCGTTAAATTTTTATAAAAGATAGTTTTTAGAAGTGCCCTTAAATGATTTTACATATTCCATTGCGGCTTGCCGCGCTATGTGTATGGATATAATATGAAATTTTATTTTGGACAGATATGGGAATAATGGAAAAGTTAGTCTATTTATTATTATCAAATTGATTTTTATCTTCCAACTAATATTACAAAATTATTTTTTGATTTATCCTTTGGAAATGAATTTTGGGTGAAGTAGTATTTTGGACAATTATTAGAACCATAATTACAATTCCTATTGTATGGGTGTTGAAGGATTATATTAGTTTCCCTGTTTGGTGGTTGATAAATCTAGCTTCTATTTACGGGGTAATTATTCATCCAGCTATTATTCACTATAGGTTATTTAAGGAAAGAAATAAAGAAGTAATCGAGTATACTCTTTGCTCGACATGCACAAATTTTGATAAGTCAGCCGTGTTGTGTGTGCTTCACGACGAGCATCCGACGAAAGAGTATCTTCCATGCGAAGGTTTTGACTGGGAGCCAAAACAATCCGAAGTAGATAACCAGGATATTTTTAGCTAATTATATTCTTCCTTGTAAATTATTTTTTTGTAAATTTGCACCTTAAAAAATCTGTTCCGGAATACGAATTCCTTTTTTATATAAATCACCTTACGCAAAAGGTTATTATTGCATAATGAGAAACCTCCGAGGTTTTCCTAAACCTCGGAGGTTTTGCAATTCACTTCCATTATATTTGAAATTGTCTGCGTAACATGAGTTATATAATTTAAATGATATCTCCCTCCGGCTGCAGGACAAACAATAAAAAATCAGAAAGGTCATTTATGCCCCTTAAAAGCAATCAAGTGGTATCGATTGGTTATACTCTTACCGATGAAGATGGCAACGTAGTTGATTCAGCAAATCATGTTAACCCTTTTTCATTTATGAGCGGAAAGAATCAAATACTTCCGGCTTTAGAAGAAAAACTAGGTGAAATGATCATCGGCAGTAAAAAGATTGTAGTTCTTGCCCCCGAAGAGGGCTACGGTGTTTATGATGAGATGGCGTTACAGGTGGTGGATAGATCGGAATTTCCAGCCGAAACAAAATTGGAAGAAGGAATGGGTTTTGTTGCAGATACACCGGAAGGTGGCGAAATGCCGTTTACCGTAAAAAAAATCGACGGTGAAAACATTACCCTGGATTTCAATCACCCGCTTGCTGGAAAAACCCTAACTTTTGATGTTGAACTTCTTAATTTACGCGATGCTACACTGGAAGAACTGTCTCACGGACACACTCACGGTGCAGGCGGTCATCATCATTAAAATTAATTCTAAGGTCATTTTTTGCCGGACTCGTTCCGGCAATTTTTCCCTCCTTTATCATATCTGTCCAAAATAAAATTTCATATTACGTCCATACACATAGATTTTAATTTGATATTAAAATAAAAAGTGATTATCAGTAAGAAATCTATTAAAAAGCATAAAAGCAGCCCACGAATTTATTCGTGGGAAAGAAATAGCGAAAATACCTTTTAACCGATTCATCGGTTTCTAAATGCCGTTATTGTAATGATATAAATTGTTTTTCGTATATAAATATTATTTTATCTGCAAATGTTTCGCCCCTCTGGGGCTTATTTGATATAATCATAAATTATGAATGCAATTTGATAAACACAATTCATTATGCGAGACTCAAAATTGCAAAACATGAATAGATCCTCATAATTAAACAAACTTTCATCAGACAATTTTCGCAGAGTGATTCCCATCATAATTACATTATTTAGTGTGATGGATAGTAGATTCTTATAATTAAAGAAACAATAACATTGTGGCAAGACAAAAGAAAATAGTTTGATTTGATGAGGAACTATTGAAAAGAATTATATACGGAATAAAGATTAGTGTAGCGAATGTTATGCTGCTGGCAGGGATCCCGATTCTAATTTATGCACATTCCACAGGAATAACTGGTTTAACATTGAAGGGTAGTACTCCCGGTTGTACTTGCCATAACCCATCGCCATCGCCAAATGTAATTGTAACGATAAATGGACCAAGTCAATTGAGCGTTAATCAAACCGGTAATTATTCTGTAACAATTACGGGAGGTCCTTTAGTCAGAGCGGGGACAGACATTGCAGTTTCAACCGGGATATTAGCTCCTGTTAGTCCCGATTTATATCTTTCTAATTCAGAACTTACTCACTCACTTCCCAAAGCGCCGGTTAATAATGTCGTAACTTTTCAATTTACATACACTGCTCCTTCGACGGCAGGCAACCAAACCATTTATGCAGACGGCAACAGTGTAAATTTTAATGGTTTGGCCGACCAACAAGATCAATGGAATTTTGCGCCTAATAAAATTATAAACATAGTGCTTGCTACCGGAGTAAAGGAAAATAACATTGTAAATTCATTTAAGCTTGATCAGAATTATCCTAATCCTTTTAATCCGACAACTAACATTAATTTTTCGATTGCAAAGCCGGGTCATGTAAAATTAGAAGTTTATAATTCTGTAGGAAACAAGGTTGCTGTTTTGGTTAATGGTTATAGGGCAGAAGGCTCTTATAGTGTTTCATTCAATGGAGATAATCTTTCGTCCGGAATTTATTTTTACCGTCTTATTGCTAATGATTTTGACGAAACAAAAAAGATGATTTTGATGAAATGACGTTCCTCGTACCGGCTATAGAATAATTTTATTTGGGAAAACGAGGGAATTCAGTAAAATCTTTTTGGAAAGATTCGTAATTTAAAGCCTGCAAATAATGCTTGCAGGCTTTTATTATAAATCAAAGAGAAAAAATTTGATTAGATTTTATCGTCGATTATCCGAAGACAGAAATAATAAATTTTTAGTTCTTACTTTAATTCTGTTTCTTTTAGCATCAACAACCAGCCAATCTCAGTCTAAATGGAGTGAAATGGAAAGCGCTCATTTCAAGGTTTTATATAAAGATTCCTATTCATATTTAGCGCCGCATATTTTACTTTCCGCCGAAAATGCCTTGAAACCACTTATGAAGATTTTTAATTATAAACCTACTTCAAAAATTATAATCATAGCCTATGACTTTACCGATTATGGATTCGGCGCCGCTACAACTGTTCCTCAAAATGAAATTCAACTGGAAATTGAGCCTTTCGAACCTGGTTATGAAAATGTTTTATATACCGAACGAATTCAATGGACACTAAGTCATGAGCTTGTTCATATTGTTGTAAATGATAAAACCTCTGCCGCAGAAAATTTATTTCGCTCGATCTTTGGTAAAGTTGCTCCCGAACAAATTGAGCCTTTAACTATCTTTTACAGCTTGTTTACTAATCATAATCGCTACACCCCACGCTGGCATCAGGAAGCTATAGCAGTTTTTTTTGAAACCTGGTTTAACGGAGGGTTCGGTAGAATATTGGGAAGTTTTGATGAGATGTACTTCAGAACTTTGACGTTAGAAGGCAAAACCTTCCCGTCTTCAGCCGATCTTGAAGATCTCTCAAATACCTCATATTTATTGGGAAGTATATATTACCTCTATGGAACAAGATTCGCTGCATATTTAGCTTTACAATACGGACCGGAGAAATTAATTTCCTGGTTTAATACCGAGTCTTCCGAGTTCTACAACAGTTATACGGATAAGTTTAATAAAACATTTAGAATTGGATTTGATAAAACCTGGGATGAATTTTTCGGGACTAATTTCTATAACGAATGGAAAAACTTTATTGCCTACGAAGAAAAATTCCAGGAAAAGAATTTGGAAAAATTAAAAACTGCCCCAATAACTTCAGTTAGAAAAATTACCCAAAGACCTTTCGGATGGGTAACGCAGCCTTTCCTTAATTCACACAACGGAGATATTTATTTCGGATATAATCGACCCGGAAGTTTGGCTTCGCTTCAAAAATTAAATATTAAAACTTCTAAATCGAAAAATATTTCTACTTTGCCAACGCCAAGTTTATTACAAGTTACGTCTCTTGCTTATGATGACAGCTTAGGATTGCTCTTTTACACGACTAATAATAATGAACTTTACCGCGACATTTGGGCTATTGATATTAAAACGGGTAATCAAAAGGAATTGTTCAAAGATTATCGCACCGGTGATATTACAGTTTCTCCGGTAACACACGAACTTTGGGGAGTCCAGCATGACGCAGGTTATGCTTCATTAATGTACTCGGCATATCCTTACCGGAAAATGATACCGCTGATAAATTTTGGCGCTGAGGATAACGTGTTTAATCTTTCCGTCAGCCCGTCTGGTAAATATCTTGCAGCAGTCTTGCATCGAGCAAGCGGCGAGCAGTCCATTATTCTTGTTAACACATTAAATCTTAAAGCTACGGGAAAATTTCAATTTGAAACTTTAAGCGATAAAGGGTCTCCTGAAAATCCATCCTGGAGCCCCGATGAAAAATATCTTTTCTGGGATGCATACACAAACGGCGTTTCAAATATATATCGCTACAATATAGAAACATCGACAGTTGAAGCTTTATCAAATACTCTTACCGGCTTGTTCAGACCGCTTTACCTAAGCGCCGATTTTTTATTTGCATTTGAATTTTCTACTAACGGATTCATTCCGGTTATTATCGCCAATAAACCTGCAGAAGAATTACCGGCTATAAATTATTACGGCGAGCAAATATTAAATCACTATCCTTCTCTAGCAAACTTACTTTTGAAACCGGTTAAGCAATATTCCGATTCTTCCGGGTTGTCTAAAGAAAAAACATACAGCGGTATTTCAAATTTGAAAGTCCAAACCTTTATCCCGGTTATTACGGGCTTTCAGTCGGAAAAGGTTTTTGGATTTTACACACACATTGCCGATCCGCTTTCATATCATGACCTAACGATGGAATTCGGTATTTCTCCGCTTAAAAATGATGCGGGTTTACCGGGATATCATTTCAGAGGGAAATATCAATTTAAAAAGGAAATAGAAGTCGGTTATGATTATAATGCATCTGATTTTTATGATCTCTTTAACGACAGAAAAAGGGGAATGGTCGGTACAAAAGTTTCTCTGGCAGATAACTATTATTGGATTTACGACAACCCGCTAAAGGTCAAACAAAAAACCGAAATAGATTACTACGGCGGAATTGAATCAATGAACGACAATTTGATAAAAGTATCGCAGGCAGATTTTACTGTTGCGCAAACGAATTTAAATTCTAAGAACCTCCGGAGAAGCATTGGCAGCGTTGATTACGAAGCAGGAAATGAATTCAATCTAACGGTTTTAGGCTTTGGCGCCGGTTCGAGAAAACTTCAGCTTGCAGGGGAAGCTTACGGAGAATGGGATAATTATTCAACTTTCCTGTTTCAACATAATATTTTCCACTTAAAGCTTGCGGCGGGTTATGTTCAGAAAAATAATAATTTAGATCAAGCGCATTTTTATTTTGGCGGCTTTGGAAATCGTTACCTCGAAGATGCACCCGTCAAACAATATCGCGATGTCTTAAGATTTCCCGGCATTCCAATTTATAGTTTATTAAGTGATAAGTTTGCCAAACTTCTAATTGAAGAAAATTTTCCGCCTGTACGTTTTGATAATGTTAGAATCGGCGAACAATTTTTGAATTATATTGACATGTCAATCTATTCTGAAAATTTATTTACTAAATCAGATCAAGATAAAAATTATACTGATGCAGGCGGACAAATAAATCTTGTTTTCAAACACTGGTTTAATCTGGAATCTACGTTATCTGCGGGAATCGCAAAAGCTTGGTATGGAAAAGAAAACTCTTGGGACTGGTTTTTGTCCCTTAAATTATTGCAAAATTTATTTTAATAATATATTTGAAATTGCCAGCATTATATAGTATTGCCATTTATCCTCCATAGGCGGATTGTTTTTTGTGTCAAGATATTTCAAATTTGTTTTACATATTCCATATTCCATCAAACATATTCCATTGCAGCCTGCCGGAGGCAGGTGCCGGATAATCTCTAAATCAATTATTGCATTAAACCCAAAATAAATAGTGATCATTTGTATGAAATCGATTAAAAGGTATTATAGCAGCCCACAAATTTTATTCGTGGGTAAAAGAAATGAAAAGAATGCCTTTTAACCGATTCATCGGTTTCTCAATTGCCATTTTTATAATGATATAAATTCTTGTTCGTATATAAATGTTAATTTGAATATGATATTGTCTACTAACGTTTCGCCCCTCTGGGGCTCTTAGGTATTTTTTGGGGATAATTATTTCTACTAATGTTTCGCCCCTCTGGGGCTTTTTTGATATAATCATAAATTATGGGGCAATTTGATAATCACAATTCATTACAACATCTTTTTAGTGCCATTCAAACCTCAGAGTTTTACTCTTAGCTCTCATAATTGTTGATTCTACGCAAACCCCGCAAACCCCGCAAACCCCGCAAACCCCGCAAACCCCGCAAACGGGGTAAACGGGGTAAACGGGGTAAACGGGGTAAACGGGGCAAACTCCGTAAAACGGGCAGAACCGCAGAGCGGTGACATATTAGTAGAAAAAGATGAAAAACAAATAAAGCTCCGGAGGAGCGGCATATTATTAACTCACCTTACGCATTATGATACTATCAATTGCCCCGACATTTATGTCGGGGAATAAAATTATATAGGTGGGTTGGC
>JAJYSI010000176.1 GCA_021793635.1 Bacteroidota bacterium | reverse complement strand
GTTCTGCAATACCGGTGGCGATCCATTTGGACCGGGAACAAAAAATTATCAGTGGAACAACCCTGATGATTCTGTAAAAAAAGCAAAAGCAAAAATGGATGCGGCGTTTGAATTCATTACAAAAATCAGTACTCCGTTTTATTGTTTCCATGATTTCGATATTATCGATGAAGGTTCGTCAATTGCTGAATCCGATAAGCGTATAAATATTATGGTTGAATATGCAAAGGAAAAACAAGCGGCTTCAGGCGTAAAATTACTTTGGGGAACATCTAATCTTTTTTCTAATCCCCGCTATATGAACGGCGCCGCCACAAATCCCGATTTTAATGTAATCGCATACGCCGGTACTCAAGTTAAACGTGCTATTGATGCAACGATTGAACTCGGCGGTGAAAATTATGTTTTCTGGGGCGGCCGCGAAGGTTACTTCTCGCTGCTTAATACCAATATGAAAAGAGAGAAAGAACATCTTGCGACTTTCTTAAAGATGGCGCGCGACTATGCTAGGAACAAGGGATTCAAGGGAACATTCTTAATTGAACCGAAACCTATGGAGCCGACTAAACATCAATATGATTTTGATACGGAAACAGTTATCGGTTTTCTGAATAAACACGGTCTGGAAAATGACTTTAAACTTAATATTGAAGTAAACCATGCTACGCTTGCCGGTCATACTTTCCAGCATGAGCTGCAAGCCGCTGCAGATTCCGGCTTACTTGGCAGCATTGATGCAAACCGCGGCGATTATCAGAACGGATGGGACACCGATCAGTTTCCGGTTAATATTTATGAAACTGTCGAAGCGATGCTTGTTATTCTTCAAGCTGGAGGATTTAAGAACGGCGGAATAAACTTTGATGCAAAAACAAGAAGAAACTCGACTGATCCGGAAGATATTTTCATCGCTCATATTTCCGGTATGGATACTTTTGCCCGTGTTTTGATCATTGCTGATAAAGTGTTAAATGAATCTGATTACCGGAAGCTAAGAAATAATAGATACTCTTCTTTTGATAAAGGTGCAGGAGCCGACTTTGAAAAAGGCAAAATGTCTTTGAATGATCTAAGAATGCATGCTGAAAAAACCGGCGAACCATTGCAAATAAGCGGTAAACAGGAATTATATGAAGCAATTCTCAATCAAATGATTTAATTTTTAATTGAAATATAATAAAGATTTGGAAATTCATTGGAGAAATTAGAAATGAAAAAAATTAGTATCCTATCATGCGTATTATTTAGCGGATTAATTTTACTAATGTCCTTTTCCGGATGTGGGAAAAAGAAAAACTTGGATCCAGGCGGTATAAAGGTTGGACTTTTAATGGATACTTATGACCTTGACAGGTGGAAGCGCGATGCGGATTTCTTTACAAATAAATCGGATTCTCTCGGCATGCAGGTCTTAAGAGCAGTTGCAGATGGAGATCAAGATAGGCAGAATAAGCAGGCAGATGATTTTCTGACACAAGGTGCAAATGTTCTTGTTGTTATTTCTCAAAATCTAAAAACTGCCGGAAGAATCATCAGAAGCGCGCATGAAAAAAATGTTCCTGTTATTGCTTACGATAGATTAATTCTTAACAGCGATGTTGATGTTTCTATTACATTTGACAATGAAAAGGTAGGATACCTTCAGGCAAAAGGTATCCTCGAAAAAGTTCCCACTGGAAATTATATACTTCTGGGCGGAGCTGCTTCCGATAATAATGCAAAATTGGTGAGAGCAGGTCAGATGAGAGCTATTACTGAATATGAAAAGAAAACCGGTAAAAAAATTAATATTCTCGCCGATCCGTTTCTTGATAATTGGGATCGGGATGAAGCAAGAAGAAAGATAAGCAATCTACTTACAAAGTTTAAAGCCCAAGGTAAAAAAGTTGACGCTATTATTGCTTCAAATGATGCAACAGCAGGCGGGGTGGTCGCAGCGTTAATGGCGGAACATGAAGCCGGCAAGGTTGCTGTCTCCGGACAGGATGCTGAGCTTTCCGCATGTCAAAGAATTGTAGAGGGTACTCAAACGGTTACAGTTTACAAACCGGTAAGACAACTTGCGACTGTTTCCGCAGAGATTGCATTCCATCTTGCGAAAAAGGAAAAACCCGAAGACATAATTAAAAACCTTGGTTTCAAAGTTAACTATATAGATAACGGTTTTAAGAAGGTTCCGACCATTTTACTTGATCCGGTATTTGTTACTAAAGATAATATGTATCAAACAGTAGTTAAAGACGGATGGCAGACGTTGGATAGGGTTTATACTAATGTTCCCAAAGCTCAGTGGCCGAAACTATAATTATTAATTCCTGTGAAAAAAATATGACTGAACCGATTTTAATAATGCAGGATATCGTCAAGGATTTTCCCGGTGTCCGTGCTCTAGATAAAGTTTCATTCGATGTTTTAAAAGGAGAAATCCATGCCCTTGTCGGCGAAAACGGTGCTGGTAAATCAACATTGATGAAAATCCTTAGCGGCGTTTATCCTCACCATTCTTTCTCGGGATCATTAACGCTGAATGGAAAAAAAGTTGAATTCAATTCAACAAAAGATTCCGAAAAGGCAGGCATCGCGATAATTCACCAGGAACTGACGCTGGCTAATAATCTTAGCGTTGCTGAAAATATTTTTCTGGGCGATGAAATATGTAAATTCAGATTTGTGAACTATAGCTTAATGGTAAGCGAAGCTCAAAAGCTAATCGATAATCTTCAGCTTGATATCGACGTTCGGATGGAAATAGCTGAGCTCGGAATTGGCAAACAGCAGCTTGTCGAAATAGCTAAAGCCCTTAAAAAAGAAAGCAGTATTCTGGTCCTCGATGAACCTACTGCGGCGTTAACAGAGAATGAAACGGCACATCTTCTTAAACTTCTCAAAGAGCTTTCTGCAAAAGGTAAATCAATAATTTATATTTCTCATAAGATTGAGGAAGTCTTTGAAATTTCAAACAGAATAACTGTATTAAGAGACGGGCAAACGGTAAAAACAGACTTAAGTTCAAACTGGAATCGTCAATCTCTGATAAATGCTATGGTCGGTAGAGAGTTGTCGGATATGTTTCCTAAAGTTCAGTCTGAAATTGGGGAAGTTTTATTCGAAGTTGAGAACATAAATGTCAAGCACCCCCAGATCGAATCCAAAAATATTTTAAGCGATATATCATTTAAATTGAGAAAAGGAGAGACCCTCGGCATTGCCGGACTTATCGGTTCCGGCAGAACAGAGTTATTGTCAACAATATTCGGCGCACCGCCGGGATTACGAACAAGCGGAAAAATAAAGCTTGAAGGGGAAGAGATAAATTTTCAAACTCCCCGCCAAACTATATCCGGCGGATTGGCATTTGTTTCGGAGGATAGAAAAAATTCCGGACTGGTATTAGGGCTTAATATTAAAGAAAATATTTCAATTGTGCATTTAAATGATTTTTGCAAATTCGGTTTTATAAATGAAAATAAAGAAATATTAAAATGCGAAAAACTATTTGACCAGCTTGATATTCGTGCATCATCAATAAATGTTTTAGTTGAAACACTTTCCGGAGGCAATCAGCAAAAGGCAGTATTAGGCAAATGGTTAATTAAGCAACCAAAAGTGCTGCTTCTGGATGAGCCGACAAGAGGAATTGATGTCGGAGCAAAAGTTGAAATTTATAATTTGATTAATAAATTAAAGTTAAACGGTGTTGGAATAATTGTAGTTTCCAGCGAACTACCGGAAATCATCGGAATCTGCGACAGAGTCCTTGTAATGAAAGAAGGGAAAATCAATGCAGAGCTTGAAGGCGGTAGTATTACTCAAGAAAAAATTATGGAGAATGCTGCGTGAAAAATTCTAATTTGTTGGATGGTTCCAAAGTTCCGCTAAAATTAAATTTAAGATTACTTTCGATGGTTATAATCCTTGTAGTAATGTGGATCTTCTTCAGACTGCAGGTAGGCAGCTTTTATTTTAGCGGTGAAAGTTTTGCAAAGCTGTCGCGCGATATGGTAAGCTGGACTATACTTGCCGCGGGCGCTACTCTGGTTATTGTCTCAGGCAATATTGATCTTTCGGTAGGTTCGCTTCTTGCCTTGTGTGCTGCCACGGCTGCAATTTTAATAAATCCTGATTACGGTTTAGGGCTTTCTGCTTCTATCGCGGTGCCCATTGCAATTCTTGTCGGAACATTGCTCGGGGCTTTTCAAGGTTTTCTAACAGCCTACTTTAAAATTCCCTCATTTATAGTTACTCTTGGAGGATTCTTTGTTTTTAGAGGAATGACTCAAAAGGTAAGCGCCTTCGATCCGAGAGTACCGGACAAAAGCTGGATAGTAAGAATCGGTTTTGATTATGTCCCGCAAAATATCGGATGGATAATCGGTTTAGCAGCGTGCATTATTATGGCTGTGGTTTTACTCTGGACATCTGCAAAGAAAAAAAAATTGAATATAGAAACGCTCCCTTTGTGGTTGACGATTTCAAAAATTGTAATTTTCTCCATGATAATTCTTCTATTCATTCTAAAGGTTAATCAATATAAAGGCCTGCCTTATCAAACTCTTGTTATGTTCGTTGTTCTTGTCGCTCTCTTTATTATTTCTAAAAACACCAGGTTCGGTCGCTACCTTTACGCCATAGGCGGAAATATGCAGGCGGCAAGGTTATCGGGAATAAAAGTAGAAAGGAAAATTGTCGGTGTATTTGCTTTAATGGGTATGCTTGCTGGAGTTGCGGGTGTTGTTTGGATGGCGCAAAATCAAGGCTCAACAAAAAATGCCGGAGAGTTTTATGAACTATATGCAATTGCTGCTGCTGTTATTGGCGGTACAAGTCTTATGGGCGGTAGAGGGACAATTTTCGGAACCTTTTTAGGCGGACTAGTAATGGCTACGGTTATTCAAGGAATGGATTATACAAGCCTTGATAACTGGCTGCAGCTTGTTGTAAGAGGAAGCGTTTTAGTGCTTGCAGTTGGTATCGATATAATGACTAAAAATCCGCCCCTGTGGCTGCAGCAATTTAAATATAAATTGAGCCGTAAAAACTCAAAAGCATAAAATCATGCAGCTATTAAATGGATTATCCTTAGAAGATTGTAATTTAATTTATTAAATCACCTCAAGTAATTTGTTTCGTTCATTAATATTGAAATCTTTTTTGAAAGTTATTATTAATACTCAATCCATTATTCAAAATAAAATCGAAGAAACAATTATAAAAATGGATAATTCACAAAAAATAAAATGGGGTATCATAGGCGCAGGAATCATAGCTGGAAAAATGGCTGATGCTTTAAAGATATCTACAAACTGTCAATTATACGCAGTAGCATCCCAAACACCGTCTAAAGCAAAAATGTTTGCGGATAAATATGGGATTGAGAATGCTTATAGTTACAAGGAAATTGTAAACAGCAAGGAAGTTGACGTAATTTATGTTGCCACTACTCATAATTTCCATTTCGAGAATGCAAAACTTGCTTTGGAACATGGAAAGCATGTACTGGTTGAAAAGCCATTTACCGTTAATGCAAATGAAGCCCGTGAACTTGTTCGCATTGCCCGTGAAAAGAATCTTTTTTTAATGGAAGCAATTTGGGTTAGGTTTTTACCAAGCCTGAAATTATTGAAAAATAAAATCAAGAACCATGAAATAGGTAATGTAAAAGTATTTAATATTTCCTTTGGCGGATTTGTCAGTCCCGACTATGAAAAGAGGCTCAAGGATCCGTTATTGGCAGGCGGAGTTACATTGGATATGGGAATTTATCCCATTTCTTTTGTTTGCTATATACTTGATGAGCTTCCAATTGAAATCAAATCAATGACGCGTTTCAGTGACCTTGGTGTCGATGAAATCTCCAATTACATGTTTCGATTTCCATCAGGATGCTTTGCCAATATATCTACAAGCTATAATCTGAAAATGAGAAACGAGGCAAAGATTTATGGCACTGAAGGATTTATAGAATTTCCTGAATTTCAGGCAGGAGAGCATTTTACTATCTTTAAACATTTGGGTACTAATAATATAAAAGACACAATTGAGGTTATTGAAAAAAATCATAGTAATGGATTTATTTATCAGGTGGAAGAAGTTACTCGTTGTATTCGGGAGGGAAGGCTGGAAAGTAAGATTATACCATTGAATGAAACAATAGCCATTATGGAAGTGATGGATAAAATGAGGGCTGAGTGGGGCTTTAAATATCCTTTTGAATAAATTCATAACTCATAAAAACAATACAACACGCCGGGCTTTGAATATTATTTTGCCCTTAAATATTGTTTTGGAAAATTATCCAACTCGACATTTAATTTCTTAGCCGCATGTAAAGCCCAGTATGGATCTCGCAGCATTTCTCTTGCGAGAAAAACAAAATCCGCCTGGTCAGTCTTGATTATTTGCTCTGCCTGTTCTGCAGTTGTAATAAATCCAACTCCTCCTGTAAGGATGTTTGCTTCTTTTTTAATTCTTTGTGAGAATGGAATTTGATAACCCGGACCGACAGGAATTTTAGCATTCGAAACATTTCCGCCGCTTGAACAATCAATTAAATCAACGACAATATCTTTTAGCCACTTTGCTAATTGAACAGATTGATCAATATCCCAGCCTCCTTCGACCCAATCACTTGCTGAAATTCTTACAAACAATGGTGTCGCATCCGGAATGACTTCTCTGACAGATTTTACTATCTCGATTGCAAAACGACATCTGTTCTCAAGACTTCTGCCATAGTTATCCGTCCTATGATTTGATATTGGAGATAAGAATTCGTGAACCAAATAACCATGTGCAAAATGCAATTCAATTATTTCAAAACCAGCGTCAATACTTATTTTTGCTGCTTCCCGGAATTGACCAATAATATCTTTAATATCTTTATAATCCATTTCCTTAGTAAATAGCAATAAATTCTTATAAATTGTAACCAATAAATAATGAGGTTACAAGATGAATTATATAGCCAAAAAAATCAAATCCTTTGTTCAACATGTTCCTTTCTCTGTTATCGCTGATGCGCTTCCG